>JAEZFH010000447.1 GCA_023437885.1 Bacillota bacterium
TGCAATTTCCACTCGTCCTCCATAGGGAATACAAAGCTCATCAAACAGCTTCTTGCTAACATTCGTCCACAGGCTTCCAAAACGGACATCCTGAACGTCTATGGTACCGGTTATAATATCCTCTTCCTTTTTTGCTTCCACAACATATAATTCCACAACGCTTTCGACCTCTACAAGAGGGCCGATCTCATCGAAGGAAATAATACCTGCTGCCAGCCTGGCACCGGTATAAGCATAAATATCTCTTCCGTGGAAGGTATAGGAGGCTCCCGAATGGGGAAGGCGGTTAACCGTTTCATCTATCTCCCTGGCACAGGTAATCCGGTGCAGCCGTTTGATGTGGGTCAGGGTCCCGTTATCGGGAGTGATGATATATTTGCCATCCTCCGTCTTCACTGCGATGCTTCTTCTGGTGGAGCCCACTCCCGGATCCACCACGGATACAAATACCGAATCCTCAGGCCAATAGCTTACGGTCTGTATTAAACGATAGGAGGCTTCCCAGATATCATACTGGGGAATCTCATGGGTCAAATCATAAATATGGAGCAGCGGGCTTACCGAATATGCCACTCCATACATGGCACTTACCGCTCCGTCAGCAATACCAAAATCTGATTGAAATATCAATACTTTATTTAAGTTTACTCCATTCATAGGATACCGTTCCTCTCCATCTTAAAGATGCATACTGTCTTCTCAGCACTTCACTTACTTGGTAAGCACTACTGTCCAGTCCTCACCAAAGCCTATTCGGTATTTTTCCTTAAAGCTGTCCATGCATAAGGCCATAGACGCTTTCATCAGCTCATTATTATAAAGTACCGCTTCTCCTTTTGATACATAACCAAAGGACTTCGCAAAAGGAACCGACTCCCGGTAAACCTTCTCTCCTTTATGGAGCACCGTTACCTCAATCATATCTCCGTAGGAAAATCCGTTCTCCAGCAGATGCTCCGTACGGATATTACTCCAAAGGTTGCCGAAATTTGGATCGTCAATTTCAAAGATTCCTTCTGCCTTGCCCTGAGTTACGCTGCCTTCCCGGATCTGATGCGTTACAATATCCTCGACGGAATAACTGGGTCCAACCTGTTCATAAGTGATGATACCACTTGCAAGCCGCGCTGCGCAATATCCAAAAAGATCCCTGCCATGGAAGATACTGGTGCCCAGGGTGGATTTCAGACGGTTGATGCTTTCATCGATCTCCCTCACCTCTTCGATCCCTACATTATACTTGAGATGGGACAGCGCTCCGTTATCCGGAGTAACAACATAATAACCGTCCTTTGTTTTTGCCACACATGCCCTTCTGGAGGTCCCGACGCCGGGGTCCACCACGGACACAAATATGGTTCCCTTGGGCCAAAAGCGCATGGACTGATAGAGCCGGTAGGAAGCGCTCCAGGTATCAAAATGCGGAATCTCGTGAGTTCCGTCAAATATCTCCAGGGAACGGTCCACGGTTTTTACCACTCCGTACATGGAACAAACCGCTCCCTCCTTATAAGTAAAATCCGTCTGAAATACTAATATGGGTTTCTCCATTTTGCCACCTTTCCGCCGCTCTTAACCAAAGGGATACCACATTTTCATGGGCTGCGGCATCAAATTTCTTGTTATAATCCAATAGATACAAAATATCAGCAAAGCCGAATAGATTACTTTAAATATATGATCCGACTTCCGTTCCTCATGCTCACTGTAATAGGTCCGGGATTTTCCCTTGCCGTAACCTCGAAGATCCATCGCATTGGCAATGTTGCCGACCCGGTCAAAGGAGGTTATGATCAGGGGAATCAGGATCAATACATTCTGCTTCAGCCTGACCATCAGCCGGGCCTTCTTCGGATCCAGCTCAATTCCCCTTACCTGCATGGAGATTTTGATATTCTCATAATCCCTCAGAATGTCGGGAATATAGCGGAAGGCGATGGAAAATACGGTGCATACCTTATAGGGCACCTTGACGGAATACAATCCTGCTGCCAGCTCAGAAGGCGTGATGGACAGAATAAAGGTCATGGACACAAGAAAGGAAACCATCATTTTCAAAAAACGGACCGACAGATACCAGACCGTCTGTGCACTGAGAAAATACCGGTCATTGAAGCGGTATAACACGGTTCTTCCCCCGTTGCACCACAGTGCGCCGATATCCGGATTAACAAAATAGTACAAAAATACATTGATCAGGTTCATAACAGCCGCAATGATAAAAAAGTATCTCAAGGTCCTCCAGCGCGGCTTCAGCGAGATCAGCCCCAGCAGGCTGAGGATTCCCAGCGGCAGCAAAAGCCTGAGATCAAAGGACATGATGATAAACACCAGCAGGATGAGAAACAAGCGGACCTTCGTCTTGCCGGTCAGACGATGGAGGAAGGTATCTCCGGGAATTAGATTAATCAGCATCTGATTGTTCATTCTCTCTCCTCATCCTTTCGTAAGCAATAAAATGCTCGATATATTCCTCCGGATCAATGCCCAGGCGCCTGGCCAGAGTATACAGCGAGGTCTGCTTCAGGTTTGCCCTGTCAATTGCAGCATTGTCCGCCAGTACCTTGAATACCGTATGGTCAGCAACGATCTCCCCTTCCGAGAATACCACAGCCCGGTCCGTGTATTGTATCGCAAGATGCATGTCGTGAGTGATGAAAATCACTGTAATGCCGTAATTTCGGTTCAAGTCCTCCAGGAACTTCATGATTTCCGTATAATGAAAATAGTCCTGTCCTGCCGTCGGCTCGTCCAAAATGATAATCTCCGGTGCAAGCACCAGAATGGAGGCGATGGTAACCCTCTTCTTCTGTCCGTAGCTCACGGCAGAGACGGGCCAATTCCTCATGCCCCAGAGTCCGCACATCTTTAACGCCTTTTTCACTGCTTCGTCAATCTCCTGCCGGCTCTTTCCTCTTAGCAGCATCGCAAGCTCTACTTCATCCTTAATGATATCCTTAACCAGCATCTGGTTGGGGTTCTGCATCACATATCCGATTCTCTCCCCGATTTCCTTCATGGACAACTGCAGATAATCCCTGCCCTTAATATAGATCTTTCCACTGGAAGGGCGCTTAATACCGCAGACCAGCTTGGCCATGGTGCTTTTACCCGCACCGTTCTTTCCGACGAAGGCGATGCTTTCTCCCCGGCGGACCGTGAAGGAAACCCGGTGCAGGACTTCCTCCTGTCCATAAGAAAAGGAAACCTCCTCTGCCCGGAGCAATTCTTCCCCAAGCCCGGGAGTATGCCTGGTTATCTCCAGGGCCTGCTGCTTCATCAGCTTCTCCCGGTAGGGTTCCAGGTCCATGGAAGCAATATCGGATAAATTCCCTCCCCGGGTCAGATCACAGCCGGCATTTTTCATTGCTTTAATATACAAGGGCTCCCGGATGCCATACTTCTCAAGGTAATCCGAGGCGAGCAGCGAATCCGGAGTGCCGTTGAAGACGATCTGCCCCAGGTCCATCAGAACAATTCTATCCAAGGGACGGTAGAGCACATCCTCCAGCCGGTGTTCAATGATAATAATTGTCTTCTTCTGCTCCCGGTGAATCCGGTCAATCAGATCAACGGCAACCATCCCCATCTTGGGGTCGAGTGCCGCCAGGGGCTCATCAAATATCAGCAGGTCCACATTATCATGCATTACGCCTGCCAGCGCAACCTTCTGCTTCTGTCCGCCGGACAGCTCATAGGGCACATGCTGCAGGAAATCCTCCATGCCCACCATCTCGCCGGCCCTCTTCACCTTCGGCAGCATCTGATCCCTGGGCATGCTTTCATTCTCCAGGGCAAAGGCTATATCCTCTCCCACGGATAACCCGACGAACTGGGCGTCCGAATCCTGCAATACGGTTCCTACCCGTTTACTTAATGCAAAAATGCTGGCAGATTTTGTCTCTGTGCCAGCAATTTTGCAGGAACCCGTAATGATGCCTTCATAAGAAAAAGGATTCAATCCGTTAATGCAGTTAGCCAGCGTAGATTTACCGCTGCCGCTGGGACCCAGGAGCAGGACCTTCTCACCCTCATAAATGGTCAAATCAATATGAAAGAGGGTGGGTTGTGTCTGCTTCTTATATTGAAATCCAAAATCTTTAAACTCAACTATGGGTTTTTTCATTGTATGTATATTACTCATCCTTATCGTCTATTTTTAGATTATTGCTCCTTGCATTGCGTAGAGCCAGTGCAGTAATGATCGGTATTCCTATGATAATAAGTACCGCCGAATTACCGATACCGCTGATTAATGCCTGTACCAGAGTTACCTCTAATTCACCGCCGTAGAACAGCGTGGTAAAGATGGGGGTAACCAGTCCGAAGGCCAATGCATTGCCAAGGATACATAATACGCTGTAAATAACCGCATGCTTCACTTTGAATACACCGTCATTAATCCGTGCTCCGTATAAGGGAAGAAGGCCGACGATAAAGCCCAGAATACCATTGCCGACAGCCCAGTCAAACCAGAAGCCCCAGCCGCCGATCAGGTCTGCAATCGTATTACCCACCAGACAGGCAACAAAAGCAGGGACCGGACCATACATGGCACCTACAATTACAGGAATAATCATTGCTGCCGTCAGCTTTGTATTGCTGAAGACCGTAATTCCTCCAAAATTCATCAATACGCCGAATAACGCCGCTCCAATCGCAATTACGACGACTGTCTTGGTGTTCCATACACCAAGAATTGTTTTTAAAACACTTTCTTTTTTCATTACCGTTCCCTCCATGCTTCATAATGATAATATGTTAAATATTACAATTAAAACCTTAGAACGAACTTCTTTTGTATTGCACTCAGTTTACCTTATTCCTGGTAAATAGTCAATTATTTAACCTAGGCTTTCCATAAGAAGATACCTCCGGCAGCGCCGTTTCCAGATAAAGCTGCCATAAGGTTCAAGTACTCTCCCGCTCCAGAATCCTGTGCCCAATGTATATCTTCCGGCCGATGCTCAGGCTTCCGTTGATAATCATATCCAGCGTACGCACTGCCTCCGCTCCGATATCCTCAAAGGACTGGGCAACCGTGGTGAGCTGGGGGCGGCAGTATTCCGATAGTTCCATATTATCATAGCCTACCACTGCGATTTCCTCCGGCACCTTCAGCCCGGCCTGGCTCAATTCATTAACACAGCTTGCGGCAATGATATCACCGATACAGAACACGGCATCCGGTTTATTTTTCATTGCAATGATTTTCTGGGCAGCTTCCCGGCCGCCCTCCTGGGTAAAATCCACATAAAGCTTTAAGGACTCGTCAAATTCTATATCATTTTCCATTAATGTCTGACGGAACCCCTCTTCTCTCTGCCTGGCAAATCGAAAATGATCCTTTTCGTAAAACCGCTTATTGGTAACAAAAGCGATTCTGCTATGCCCCTTGTCAATCAAATACTGCGTCATATCCGCCGCTCCCAGGGTATCATCCGTAAGCACCGCATAACAGGGGGATATATCCGCGTATTCTCCGATTTGAACGATGGGGTAGTTGCTGAATTCCTTCCAGGCCTGCTTATCCCGGTACAGATTATTAATTGTGATAATTCCGCTTAAGGTATCGGGAGACAAAATCCTTAACATGCTCATAGCCCGTTCATAGCCTTCCTTCCCCTCTCCCGTATAGCTGATTGCCAGCTCGTATCCCATCTCATAAGCCGTATCCCGGATGCTGTCCAATAAATTAGGCTGGAGCATGGCAGCAACTACGGCAATCACTTTATTGGTTGCTGTATTATTGTGTTTCTGTCTTAAGGCGGGCTGGTATCCCAGCTTTTTTATGGCAGCATTAATACGCTCCACTTTTTCCTCCGTTACCAAAAGACTGTTATTAATCGCTCTCGATACCGTAGCTACGGATACATTTGCTTCCTTTGCTACATCTCCTAACGTTACCAAGTATCTGCCTCCTTTATTTGTCTGTTTTATATTATTATAAAAGGATATTGCATTTAAGACAAGCTATTTTCACACGATGCACCATCCGC
This sequence comes from Bacillota bacterium, assembly GCA_023437885.1. GTDB lineage: Bacteria > Bacillota > Clostridia > Lachnospirales > Lachnospiraceae > Mobilitalea. The sequence continues at coordinate 6,000 of JAEZFH010000447.1, forward strand.
TGTACTGCCGGGTTCACCAGACACTGACTAACACAATACAAAGCATATTGAGAAAAACAATGCGAAAAAGAGGCTATGCTTATAAACCCCAGCAATAACCTCATTTTCATTACAATTTATCCTGCCTGCCCTATAAATTTCTTTTTTAATAGGATTACTAACACGCGGATGAAAGCCCGGACTGTTTCTCAAGGGAAGACCGGAATAGCTCAGGCACTCTTCAGCTTCTTATTAAAGTAGTTTGCAGAGAATACATCCATCATAACCGCCAGCAGGATCAACATACCCTTTGCCACCAGCTGCCAGTTGGAATCCACCCCGGCCAGATTCAGGGCATTATTGATTACACCGACAATCATACAGCCAAATACCGTACCGACCACCTTGCCGGAGCCGCCGTACAGAGAGGTGCCGCCGATCACAACTGCCGCAATCGCATCCATTTCCATGCCCTGTCCTGCTGCCGGCTGGGCGCTTGCAGCACGTCCCGTCATAATCATCGCCGCAATTGCCGTACAGATTCCCATCACCATGTACACTCCGATGGTCACGGCCTGTACATTGATACCGGAGGTGCGGGCCGCCTCCCGGTTCCCTCCGGTGGCAATGGCATATCTGCCAAAGGCGGTCTTATTCAATAATACATAGATAATCACACCCACTGCCAGCATAATGAGAATCGGAATGGGCACCGGTCCCGCATAGCCCTGTCCTACGGTTTTGAACGCTTGGGGCAAGCCGCTGATCGGAGAAGTATTACTCAGCAGATAACATGTCCCCTTGAACACTTGTCCGGTTGCCAGGGTTACAATAAAGAGGGGAAGTCTGAATTTCACACCGATAAAGCCGTTCAGATACCCGCAGAAGGCTCCCACCAGAACACAGAGTAGTATAACGGCTGGAAAAGGCATCCCGGTTTTTGATATCAATGCCATGATAACTCCCAGCATTCCCAGCATGGTACCTACCGAAAGGTCCAGATTGCCGGAAGCGATGATACAGGTAAACCCAATTCCCATAATGGCGCTGGCACTGATCTGCCGGAGCACATTCATCAGATTTCCCGGCGTCAAAAATACCGGAGATGCAATTCCACAGCCTGCGCAAAGGATTAAAAGAATAATCAGTGCCTTATTATTCAATATGATATCAAGATTTAATTTTTTCTTTTGACCGTTCATTTTATTCATTGTTCCGTATCCTTTCCTGATGAGAATCTTATACTCCGAATGCACACTTGATTAATGTTTCCTGATCTGCATCCCCGCGGCTGAATTCACCTGCCAGCCTTCCGCCTCTTACTACCAGGATACGGTCACTCATACCAAGTACCTCCGGCATTTCACTGGAAACCATAATAACAGCCATTCCCTGCTTGGCCAGGCGGCTGATCAGGCGGTGAATCTCCGACTTGGAGCCTACGTCAATCCCCCTGGTCGGTTCATCTAAAATC
>JAEZFH010000491.1 GCA_023437885.1 Bacillota bacterium
CATTTTACCTTCCCTCACCCGATTCATCTTCATCTGGTGCACTTTGATATACTGGGCAGAAAAGAGTTTTCCGAGGAGGATTTTGACCGGGAGGGCAATTATAAGCTTCGGATGGAGAAGTTGACTCCCCCGCTGCCTTATGAAATGGGCCCCAAAGATGTGGTAAGAACGGAGCCCGGGCAGGTTACTTCCATTGTGATGCATTTTAAAGATCATTGCGGTAATTATGTATGGCACTGCCATATTCTGGAGCATGAGGATCATGATATGATGAGACCGCTGGTAGTAGTGGAGAATAACAATTAATTCCAATCTACAATGCGTCAGCTATTGTATGAGAAAAAATATGATATGAGAGATTGCTTAACTGCAATCTCTTTTTAATTCATGAAATTTTAATTCATATGAAATTCCATAAAATGAAAAAATGGTGTATAATTGAGATGAAAAAATTGTATAACAAAAGAGCATCAGTACGACTTCGTCGTGAAGCTGCCGATGATGTTTTTTGCAAATGATATCACAGAAGAAGATGCGCAAAAGCAAGCGTAGGAATGGAGTAAAAAATGAGGATAATCCCAATCAGTGAAGGATACCGGGAGGAGGTAAACCGCAGACTGAAGGAAGAGTGGAGCTGTCCCCCGGTGATATCCCGGGGAAGAGCAATTGATACAACCGGATTGTCTGGATTTGCAGCAGTTGAGGAGGACCAACTTGTGGGTATCGTTACTTATCATATAGAGAAGGAAGCTTGTGAAATTGTAACGCTCAACAGTTTCCTTATGAACCGGGGGATAGGCACTTTTTTGATCAATGCAGTACTTCAAGCTGCAATAGAGAAGAGCTGTCGAAGACTCTGGCTGATCACTACCAATGATAATGTGAAATGCCATAGGTTTTTATCAAAGAAAAGGATTTGATCTGGTCGCAGTTCATATTAATGCAATCGAGGCCTCCAGGAAGCTGAAACCGGAGATTCCCTTGATTGGAATGGATGGAATCCCGATTAAGCATGAATTGGAATTTGAAATACGGCTGTAATAAGGCTTCCGGAGAATGCTGCGGGGAATTCCAGTAATGTAGTAAATATAAGCAGGGCTGTCATATTTGTACCAATAGATCCGTTTAGAATCTGTCGGCGAATATGACAGCCCTGCTGCTGGCTATGACTAATTCGAAGCCATAAGTATTTTGCATAGCGTTAACCTGTCCTAAACCAGGGCAGAAGCCCTGTATCAGTATTATTTCTGTACCAGAACAACTCCTGTATCAGGACTATTCCTGTACCGGAACAACTCCTGTATCAGGACTATTTCTATACCAGAACGACTCCTGTATCAGGACTATTCCTGTACCGGAACAACTCCTGTATCAAGACTATTCCCTGTACCAGGACTACTCCTATATCAGGGCTACGTCCTGTACCAAGCCTGCTTTCGGTACCAGAATTACTGTCTGCTGTTCCAGGATTCATAAATTGCATCCGCCAGGGCATCCAAATCCGGTTCCTGTTCTGCCTTAAGAGAAGAGCGTACATCCATGGGAGTTCCGATGATTTCCATCCCATTCATTGCTTCCAGCTGTTCCTTCATGGACTTCATTGCAGCACTGGCCCAGGAGTGGTTTCCGATGATGGCTACCTTCCGGTTCTTCAAGCCAAGAACTGAGATGTCCTTAAGCAGCGCGTCCATAACAAAGTATAAATGCATATTATAAGTAGGAGAGCCGATTACCATATGGCTGTACTTCCACAAATCAGAGATGATATAGGATGCATGGGTTTTAGAAACATCATACATCTTCATATCACGGATCCCGCGCAGCGCCAGCTTATTAGCCAGTGCATTCATAACATTCTCAGTATTGCCGTACATGGAGGCATAAACTAATACAACTCCCTTTTTCTCCGGCTCATAGCGGCTCCACTTGTCATATTTATCCATGATAAACGGAATATCCTGCTTACGCCAGATCAGTCCGTGAAGAGCACAAATCATGTTGATGTCAACACCGGAAAGCTTTTTGAATAATGCTTGAACCTGGGAACCGTAGCGGCCTACAATATTGGAATAATACCGCCTTGCTTCATCCATGTCCTTTTCATCCACCTCATCGGCGAAAACATTACCGGCAAAAGCACCGAAGGAGCCGAAGGCATCCGCTGAAAACAGGATTCCCTGACTTACCTCATAGGTTACCATAACTTCGGGCCAATGAACCATCGGGGCCATATAAAAGCGAAGGACGGTACTGCCAAGTACAAGCTCCTCACCTTCCTTCACCTCCTGATAATTCTCCTTCAGATCCATCTTATAGAATTGTTCGATGAATTGAAAGGTTTTCTTATTCCCGATAATCTTAACCTGCGGATAGCGTCTGGCGATTTCTTCAATGTTGGCGCAATGGTCCGGCTCCATATGATTAATTACCAGATAATCCAGGGTCCTGCCACCCAGAACATGAGTTACATTCTCAAGATACAGATCACTGATGGAGCGGTCGACAGTATCAATTAACGCGGTTTTATCATCCATAATGAGATAAGAATTATATGCTACGCCATTCGGAAGGGGAAACATATTTTCAAACAGCGCTAAGCGTCTATCGCTGCCTCCAACCCAAAACACCTTAGGTGTAATTTCTTGGACACAATACATAGTACAACCTCCTGATATTATATAATGAAAGCAGAATGAGCATGATTGAGTCTGCTTGGATTATGCGATGGGAGCAACCGGATCATAAACCTGTTCCTTGTTCATGATAGAAAGAAAGCAACTTAGCATAATCAAGCCTGTTAAATCATGCAATTAAAAAACTACATTACGGATATTGTACTACATAATGTTCCAGGAAAACAAGTGCCTATTATAAAGAAAATTATCTGTTTTTCCTGAATCAAGAATTATAGAAGGATCTCCTCCGGATTTGCTCCAAAGGAATAGAGGGTTCCGGTGCCCTCGGTAAAGTGCAGATCCTCGAGATTGGCAGGGAATTCCTTCCGGTTTTGTCCGAGTTTCACCGTTTTGGGGATAAATATATTGAATATCTGAAGCGGAGAGAAGCTGCAAATTAGAAATTGACAGATAAATTTGCCAGTTCCTGTTGATTAATAATGGAAAATAGCTTAAAATGATGGTAACATAGTATTTTTAAAAGTTACTTTACAAATCATATAGTGTAAGCTGCCAAGGGTAGCGTTATAGAGGTGGTACAATGGCTGAAATTAATGGAATTACCAATGTTGAAAATAAGAACGCCCAGAGCATCAATACGATCAAGAGGAGCGGGGATAATACGGAATTCGCATCCTTTTTGGGAGAAACAAAATCCCTGGATGAGATATTCCAGGATGCGGCAGTGAAGCATAATGTATCTGTCGAGCTTCTGAAAGCAATTGGGAAGGCAGAGTCGGATTTTAATACCAAGGCGGTATCCCGCTGCGGAGCCCAGGGAGTGATGCAGCTGATGCCCGCTACCGCAAAATCCTTAGGGGTTACCGACTCCTTTGATGCGGAACAGAATATCATGGGCGGAGCAAAGTATATCTCGGGACTTTTAAAAAAATATGACGGGAATACCAAGCTTGCACTGGCTGCCTATAATGCCGGAAGCAATAATGTAGCAAAATACGGCGGAATCCCTCCGTTTGACGAGACACAGAACTATGTAAAAAAGGTTATGAATTATATCGGGCAGGGTACGGATACGAATGGAGCTATGGTCAGTACGGGAGGCAGAGAATCGACGGTGCGTAAGGCTGCTATGGCTGCTCCTGCACAGGTTCAGAACAATTATGCGTTCCTGATCGCTCATAGTATAAAAGAAGACGGCAGTGCGGAAAGCCTGGAAGCCTTATTCTCTTATGATGACTATCTTAAATTTCTGGATTTGTTTCTGGAGGAAGAGGAAGAAACGAAGGAACAGAAGGAGGAAGCATATAGCGGGTATTCAAAGGATATTGCTTATAATGTTCCCGTGATGAACTTACTGAAAGAGCAGAAATTCATCTAGCAGGAGGAGCTAATTGTTATGCAGGAATTCCAAGCGGTTATTAAGAAGGTAGATGGCATCAACGGTGCTTATGTGGAACCGCCTTTTGATGTTGAGCGTATCTTTGGAGCCAAGAGAGTTAAGGTGGTGGCTACCTTCGACGGAGTGGAATATCGAGGCTCTCTTGTCCGCATGGGCGGATGCTACATGCTGGGGATGACACAGGAGATTCGCAGCAGGATTGGCAAAGAAGCCGGCGATACGGTAAAAGTCACGGTCAGAAAGGACGAGGAGGAAAGAAGTGTGGAGGCTCCTCTTGATTTCATGGAGGCCTTGCAGGGCGATCCCCGTGCTTTGGAAACCTATGGGAAGCTTTCCTATACTGGCAAGAGGGAATATGTTCTTTGGATTACCGGTGCCAAGAAGGATGAAACCCGCAGGGAGCGTATTCAAAAATCGGTGGAGAGGCTGTCCGAGGGTAAAAAACTCAGATAAAGCAGGGAGATTGAATCGAACATGAACAATAATAATCCCGGCCAAAGCAACGGTAATCC
>JAEZFH010000053.1 GCA_023437885.1 Bacillota bacterium
GCTTTGACCACATTACAAAGGTAGGTATCATGGTTACAATTCCCGGCATCATAAGGCTCGTAAGGATAATCATAAAAACCTTGTCCCTTCCCGGCCAGCGAAGCCTGGAAAAACTGAAGGCACAAAGGGAAGCGGCAAGAATGGAGCCTCCCAGGTTTGATGCCACAATAATCAGGGTATTTGCCAGATACTTAAAATATGGCATAACCTCCAGCGCATCCGGATAATTCGTTGCCACGATAGGGTCCGGGATCATAATAGGAGGCATCACAAAGATCTGACCCATATCCATAAAGGAACTCCGGAACATCCAATAAAATGGAAACAGGCATACAAAGGAGCCGATCAATAAGAAGGCATAGATAAATAACTTGCCCGGTTTCATCTTTTTTCTCATTTATTCTTCACCTCTCCCTCATAAAATACCCAAACTGCCGAGGTTCTAAATACCAACAGAGTCAGTACCAGGATGATCAAAAATAAAATCCAACCCAGAGCCGACGCTATTCCTAAGTTTCCATACTGGAAAGCCTCCCGGTACATATAATAAACATAAAACAGAGAGGAATTATTAGGACCGCCCGTCGTCATGATATAAGCCTGGCTGAATACCTGGAAGCTTCCGATAAAGCTCATAATCAGATTGAAGAAAATAGTTGGTGAAACCATCGGCAGCGTGACGGCCAGCAATTTTCTGAACCAATTGCCCCCATCCACCTCTACGGCCTCATATAATTCCTTGGGCACATTCTGTAGGCCGGCAAGAAAAATAACCACAGTTCCTCCTACGGTCCACAGGCTCATCAGGGCCAGGGAAGGAATTACCGTGCTCTCACCATAGATCCATCTGCTCCCAGGCATTCCGACCGCCTTTAGCACCGTATTCAGGATTCCCGTATCCGGATCAAAGAGCATCATCCATACGATGGAGGATGCCACCGCCGGTACGATGGTCGGCAAATAAAAAATAGTCCTGAAAATAGATCTTCCCTTAATATTTGCATTCAGAAGCATTGCAATAAAAAATGCAAAGATAATCTGAAGCGGTACGCTCAGCAATACATAATAAGCCGTTACCCCCAGGGATTTATAAAAGTAGATATCCGTTCCATCAAAAAAATGCTTATAATTATCCAAGCCGACGAAACCGATAGTCGCTCCCAGGACATTATAATCCGTTACGCTCAGTACAAGGCTTACGATCAGAGGGGCTAATACAAATATAATAAAACCCAGCATAACCGGTAAAGCGAACAGGATTCCGAAAAAGCTTTCTTTTTTTCTTCTCTTTAACATGTTTTCTTCCTCCATTCCAACCCTTACTTTATTACAGCCGGACAAACTGTCCGGCTGTAATATTTACCGCGATATCCTATCAGCTATGGTCTATGATATTTTCCCTGAACTTCCTTGTTCATATTTTCTTCAACCGCGCGGATCGCATCCTCAGCAGAGCTTTCACCAAGCCAAACCTTATCCAAAGCCGGATTCATCACATCCATGATCTTGGGGAAATTCTTGATGCTATAGGACAAACTGGGAACACCGTTAGCAAAACCATTATTCATAACCGCATCGATATATCCATCGGGATGCGCCGGATTATTGACAGCCCATCGATTGATCAATTCATCTTTTTCATACCATTCTGATCTTACAGGCATCCATAAGCCGCCTTCGATCAATTCCATGGTATTCTCCGGATTCATAAAGGCCTTCTGTAACTCCCAGGCTTCCTTCGGATACTTTGTGTTCTCGAACACAACAACCGGTTCTCCAAGAGCGATGGTCATGGGCTTATCGAACATCTTGGGAGGTATTCCCACATTGAATTTAACCTTATTTGCCGCCATATCCATTAATGCCCACTGTCCGTCCCAAACCATGGCTACCTTCTTGGATGAAAGTGCGGTGGAAGCCCCCGGCAGATTTTTGGACTGTGCAGGGGAGGGTGCCACATGGTATACATTAATCAGATCAGCAAACTTCTGGATTGCTTCCACTGCCGGTGTTCCGATCAGGTTAACCTTCGTTCCGTCCTCATTCAGGAAATCCTGATTGGTGTAAGCCATGGCATAGCTTAACATAAGAGCACCGCCGGGAATATAGGTACCAAACTGCTTAATATTTTTTGCGTCGAAATTGGGATCCAGCGCATTTCTGCCGCTTTGGTCGATGGTCAGCGTTCTCGCAACTTCAACAAATTCCTCCCAGGTCCATGCCTTATCCTCCGTTGTAGGAACTTCAATTCCCGCCTCGGCAAAAATATCCGTATTATAGACCAGGGTGAATACCTCCAGTGCACCGTTGACGCCGCAGGCCTTTCCCTCATCCCACCAGTAAACTGTCTGGGGAAGAATTTCATCCAGGTTAAACGCCGCATCTCCCTCTGCCAACTCCAGCATATTCTTTAATTTACCCTGGGTTGCCCATTGCAATGCGGTATCTCCGTTCAGCAGTGCTACATCGGGTCCCTGTCCTGCCGCAATCATCGTGGTCAGCTTTGTATTATAATCCGTGGGTATATGTACATACTCAACCTTTACATTGGGGTGTTCCTTTTCAAAGTTCTTAATTACATTCTGAGTTGTTTTTTTCTCTGCCGGAGAACCCCAGCCGGTATATTTTAAAACAATCTGTTCTTTGCTGTCCTTTCCTTCCTCGCCCTTGCTCTCTGTTCCCGCAGCCGGTTTTTCTCCCTGATCGGGAGTCGCGGCAGTTTTATCGCATCCAACGCTTCCCACTGCCATGATCATAACCATCAGAACTGCCAAAATCCTTTTTCTCATAGCTTTTCCTCCATAATTAAATTTCTCATTCCGCTACCGCTTTTATAATCATGATTATGACTTAAATTATATCCTCCGATTTTATTTCTGAATATTCTAACATTTTAAGAGAGTGGATTATTTATTGATCCACTCTCCGTAGCGGAACGCTGACCACAATCCGAGTCCCCCTTCCGGGTTCGCTGTCAATTCTGATCCTGCCGTCTTCGCCGTAAAGCAGCCTGAGCCTTTGCACCGCATTGCCCAGTCCAATCCGCTTAAGATCTCCGGTCATCACTTTTTTTTGCTCCTCCGGATCCATTCCCTTCCCATTATCCTTAATCTCCAGATATAGCCTCCCGTCAGCCTTCCATCCTTTTATGCTCAAAAGTCCTCCGCTCTCCATGCCCCGAAACCCATGCACAATAGAGTTTTCTACCAGTGGCTGCAGCAAAAGCTTCGGAAGCTGATAGCGAAAAATATCATTTCCCACTTCATATTCCACCTGAAACTTTCCTTCAAACCGGGCCTGCATAATATGCAGGTAATTCTGAAGCCAAAGGTACTCTTCTTCAAAAACTACCATCTCCTGTTCGTTCCGGAAGGTATATTGAAGCATGTCCGAAAGACTTGTCAGTATTTTACTGATCTCTTCCTTCCCCTCCTCCAACACCATCATATTAATGATATTCAGCGTATTATACAGGAAATGGGGATTTAACTGGAGATTCAGCGCCATAATCTCCGATTCCTTCTTTCGAATCTCACTTTTATAGTTCTCCTCAATCAGCTTTTGAATCCTCTCGCCCATCTCATTATATTTTTCTGTCAGGTACTGCATCTCATCCGTCCCATTGGTTGCAAGCCGGAGGCTGAAATTTCCTTTTCCTGCTTGCTTCATGGCTGTTACCAGGCGGTTTACCGGCTGGGTGATACGCCGTGAGATCACCGTTGAAAGCACCATCGCCAGAATAAACAATAATATCCACACCACAACTGTGAGAACCTGAATTACGGACACATCGTTTAAAAGACTGTTGACCGGAGTTACGGAAGCAGATACCCAGCCGGTGATGTCGGATACCGCAAAACACGCCACAACATACTGCTCTTCATATTTCAGGAGAACACTTCCGTTACGCACTCCCGCCGCATACTTTAACCAGGGCAGCTTTTCTTCCGATCCGTTTCTGCTGTGGTCCGAGTGGGCCACGATGTTTCCGTCCCTGGAAGAAATACAGTAAAAGGAGCCCTTAACAGAATTGCTGCCTTCAAACATATCCTGGATCAGCTCTTCATTAAAATTAACAATCAGCACCGCATTAGAATCCTTTTCCAGATACTGTACATCATTTGGTCTTTCCGGATTGATGAACACCGGATTCAGTATCTGCGCCAGGGAAAAGACCGTACTGTTTTCCGTGGTAAAGTCCAGACTAAACTCTTTTTCCACCTGATACGTCGGTATCCAGTTTGCCTCTCCGCGCCGGCCTTGAAGCTGCTGATAGATGCCGGATTGAAAGAATAAACGGTTTGGAATGATCAGTTGCGAGTTATCACCGAAGATATAACGCGGCGTCATAATGTTGGCAGACAGGATATATTCATTAGTAAAATATTTTTTAAGGATGGCATTCATTATTTTATCCATTATCATCAGGTCCGATTCCGGCACATATTCCATGTTCTTCAGCATTTCAAAAATATCGGCATCCACATTGAGGTTTACGGCTCCGTTCTGGATCGCTTCCAACTGGTGGTCAATGATCTGTGTGTTTTTCACCGTAACATCCAGAATATTCTTTTTTGCGATATCCAGTATGCTCTGGGATGCGACTCCGTAATATACGACAC
>JAEZFH010000062.1 GCA_023437885.1 Bacillota bacterium
CCGTACTATTCGGTTCGCTCAGGATGCTGGGGCGATAGAAAAGGGTATTATTCGGATGTTTGGCTAAAAGCTTCGGCATAAAGGAAAGCTGAATCAAAGGCTTAAGCTTGATTGACAGGAGAAAATCCAGTATCTCATCCACATAGTGGAAGGTCAGATAAGGATTCCCTGACCGGTCCTCGTTATATAACATCATCGAATCGTCAAGAATTCCGTGGAACTTGACATAGTGGAAGCCCACATCCTTCTGGAGCTGCCTCAGCTCCTCCTGCACCCGCTGCATCAGCAGTTCCTTTGCCCTTCCGACTCCGGTGAAGGTTTTAAAGGTATGCTCCAAGGTCTTTTTCTGACTGTCCGCCTTTACCTCTACCGTCTTACACGGAAGATTACTGTTAATCACCGTACTTTTTTTCACATTTTTGGTGTCCAGATACTCTCCCAGCTTATTGAGGTAATCCAGCTGCTCCATAACCAAGAAGCCTTTATAATATACTGTACTGAACATCTTCGTTTTTTTCTGCGCGGCCTCCTGCTTGTGTTCCTTACGGTACTGCTTCGGCAGTACTCCGTACTTCTTCTTGAAGCAGTCTACAAAATACCTGCTGTTGGCAAAGCCGTTATTGGCTGCAATCTGCTCCATGGTGAGATTGGTGGTAAGCAGATCATTCACGGCATGGTTCATACGGATGCCGGTAAGATAGTTAAAGAAGCTGACCCCCATATTGATTTTGAAAAAATGGGAGAAATAGGATGGGGACAAAAATTCCTTCTCCGCGATCTGTTCCAGAGTAATATTCTCCATATAATTGCTGTTCAGGTATTGGATAATGGTTCTCAGTCTCTGCAGGTGCTTGGAGTTCTGGTTCGGCTGGTTTGAATCAAAGCTTTTGAAATTCTTCACCAGCTCCAGTATGATCTGGTATGCCAGAGAAATGGTCATCAGGTCATTCTGCTCCGTATCGTTATAATTAATGTAAATCAGCTGGGCTATAATTCTTTTAAGCTCCACATACTTGGATTTATTATGATAAACGGTGGAATTGCAATGGAAGAAAGAGGATTCATCCAGCCATTTCTTGAAGTAACCGTAATTAATCTGAAGCACTACGGTAACATTATCCTTGCTTACAATTTCATGCACCTGATTACTGTTAATGAGAATAATATCATCCTCGGACAGATGGTAGGTCTCGGATTCAACAATCAGAGTTAAATTGCCGCTTAAAACTAAAAATATTTCAATTCTGTTATGCCAATGCCTGGGTTCTTCAGAAATATTGTGTATGCCGATAATTATTGGCATATCTTCCGTAAATTCAATGTTCTCCTGCATAATTAACGCTTACCTCCTATGAATTTCATTATTTACCATTAATAAATCACCTTATTTTTCTAGTAACAATTATAAATAAATTGAAATCTTTTTTTAATTATTACATAAAACTGCAGAATCTTTCGCTCGGTCACTTAACTAATCACGAACCACCTATTAAGTACAACCAAATTATGTGTATATTATAACATAAAAACTATAGAAAAGCATTGTAAACTTTTATTTTTGATGTTAAAATGTAACAATAATATAGTTTTTTTTTAGACGTATATAGTTGTTTTGAATAAAAGCGTTCGAAACCCTGTAAAACAATAATCTTGCAGTTATTTTTTCTACTCAGATTTAAACATGGTGAACAGGTATCGCATAACAGCAATAGCGAAAGGTGGGGGTGCCACCAGTCCTTTTTGTGCGAAGCGCCATACCATGGACATGCGCAGCAATGTGCAGCGGACATGCTATAATGTTTACTGTGTTTATATAAAAAGGTAAAGGTTAGGCACAAACCTAAACTAAAGGAGGGTAAATATGTTAAGAGGTAAAAGAATCACTGCCATTATGCTAGTTTTAGTAATGGTAATCGCGTCGGTATTATCCGGCTGCGGAAAGAAAACAGAAGAAAAACCGACAACAACACCAACACAGGCTCCGGCTGCAGAAGCAACCGTAGCACCCACAGAGGCACCTGCCACTGATACTCCGGATGCTGATCCCAATGCACTTCCCAGAACCGAGACGCTGTATATCGGCGGCCAGCAGTGGGGCACGGTTAACGGCTGGAACCCGTTAGGCGACAACAATAATAACGCATTAGCACTGGCTGCATCAGGAAGCGGTTCCCGTACTGTTATGTTCGAAACATTATACATGTACAATTTCCTGGATGCTTCCATGACTCCTCTGCTCGCAGACGGCGATTACGTTTGGAACGCCGATATGACAGAGATGACCGTTAAGATCAACAGCGCAGCCAAATGGAGCGATGGTACTCCGGTTACTGCTGATGACGTAGCTTATACCTATGAAACAGATGTTAAGATTGCTAACAACGCAGGAAACAACAACAAGCCATATATTGAATCCGTAACGGCTGTTGATGCTTCCACCGTAGTTATTAAGTCTACTTTAAATGATCAAGGCAAATCAACTAATCCTTTGATGCTGGTTAATTTCCTCGGCTCCTTCTACGTTGCTCAAAAGGCTTGGATCCAAACCGTAGAAGAACGCAATGGCAATGATGCTACAAAAATCAAAGCTGATCCCGCTGAAGATGTTGTTTATTCCGGACCTTACGGAAAGTACTATGCAGATGAGCAAAAGGTTGTATTCGTCCGCAATGAGAGTTATTGGGGCCAGGATGCTTCCATGTGGGGCAAGCTTCCGGTTCCTAAATATCTTGCTTGTACCCTTTATGCAGACAATGCAGCAACAGAGGTTGCCTTCAAGGCAGGCGAGGTTGACGTTGACCAGCAGTTCATCCCTAACATTCAGGATCTCTGGTTAAAGGATGGTCTTCCGATCTCCACCTATATTAGTGAGCCTCCTTACGGAATCTGTGTAAGCATTCCTACCGCTTTCTATAACCTTGAAAAACCTGCACTTCAGAATGTAGCAGTTCGTAAGGCAATTGCTATGGCAGTGGATTATGATGCAATCAATGCCAATGCCATGACAGGCCAATCCCCTACCTTCCAGCAGGTACCCCGTTCTCTTATGAACCCGACCGATGGTGAGCAGGCAACCTTCGATCACGACGCAGTGAAGGATCTTCAGTGGGTCGGCAATGATGTTGAAGGCGCTAAGAAGCTGCTGGATGATGCCGGTCTCGTTGATAAAGACGGAGATGGTTTCCGTGAATTTGATGGTAAGAAGATGAGCTTTGTAGCAGCTTGCCCGAATGGTTGGAGTGACTGGCAGGCAGCAATCGAGATCGTTGCAGCTGCAGGCGAGACGATCGGTATCGAGATTACTACTCAGTATCCCGAAGCAGATCCCTATCTTACCACTGTAACCTCAGCTCATCAGCAGGATTTTGATATCTTCATGATGTGGACCGACAGCGCTTCTCCCGTACAGCCTTGGGGCCGTATGCGTTATCTGATGAGCAGCGAGTTTAACGGTATTGAAGGTAACTGGTCCGGTAACTATGGCCATTACAGCAATGACCGCATTCAAGAGTTGATCAAGCTGATCCCTGGCGCAGATGCTGCTAAAGCAAAGGAATACTACACAGAAGCTGTTAAGACATACTTAACTGATGTTCCTTCCTTTGGACTTATGTATAGACCTGACAAGTTCCATGCTGTTAACGAATCCGTATGGACCGGTTTCCCTGAGCAGGGCGATGGCTTAAATATTCCTCCGTCAGATTGTACCGATGGTTACGGTATTGCCGCTCTGTATAATATTTCATTGGTTCAGTAGTCTTTCTATTAACATCTGTACATGAAATATAAACTTAAATAGTAATACCTGAATCTTATAGTCAGCCATGTTTCGGGAGTTCTTGAAACATGGCTGATTTCAAAATACCGGAGCAATATGTTAACGGTCTACAGTTTAAAAGAAAGGCATGGTTATTTCTATGAAAGGCTATCGCAAATATTTTGGCAAAAAAATAGTATGGTTTTTCCTTACATTATTCATTGCATTCATACTAAATTTTGCACTTCCCCGAATGATGCCGGCAGATCCTGTTGCAAATATTATGTCTAAAACAGCAAGAGGACTTTCCGACACCGCTGCGACAAAAGCGATGTATGACAACTATGTCAAGGTATTTGGCCTTGATAAACCACCCGTCGTACAGTTTTTTACCTACATTGCTAATGCATTACACGGAGATTTCGGTCTTTCCTTCAGCCAATATCCGCGCAGGGTAACCGATATTATTTCTAGTGCAATTCTTTGGACTATCGGTCTGCAGATGCCTGCCATCATCGTAGGGTGGATCCTGGGCAATATCCTGGGCGCATTGGCAGCTTATATTAAAAAGGGCTTTGATAAGTTCCTTATGCCGCTCTCTCTGTTCTTCAGCTGTGTCCCCGCCTTCGGTATGGCAGTTATTATGCTCGGAATTTTTGCAGTCCGGCTGAAGATTGCACCTATCGGCGGAGGGTATGGTTTTGATCTGATTCCTAATTTCAGCTGGACCTTCATCAAATCGATCTTTGTACATTACCAACTGCCCTTCTGGTCCATCGTTATGATCTCCATCGGTGGGCAGGCAATCGGTATGCGTTCCATGTCGATTTATGAATTGAATGCAGATTATGTAAAGTACAGCCGTTTTCTTGGTATCAAAGACAGAAAAATTGTTGGGTATGTATTCCGGAATGCCATGCTTCCCCAGGTAACCGGTCTTGCCCTTTCCCTGGGTACTATGATCGGCGGCGCCTTGGTTGCCGAAATCATCTTCAGTTATCCGGGTCTGGGTACGACGATGCTCTCTGCCGTTACCGCCTCGGATTATCCGCTTCTGTCGGCTACCACCTTGATTATTACCATCATGGTTCTGATAGCCACATTTTTAATTGATATTATCTATGGTTTGATTGACCCGCGTGTTAAAGCGGCGCAATTTGATTAAGGGAGGAACCGCATATGAAGAACACGATACGTCAAATATTTCACTCTCCCAAATTTGTTGCAGGATTTTCTATTTTCAGCTTTGTACTTCTGATACTAATCGTCTACCCGCTCTTTTTTCCAGGTAATCCGCTTCAGATGATCGGTCTGAGCTCCTTTTCCAAGCCCGGAACCTATATCTCCTTGTATGATTCAATTAGTGCCGATTCCAGTGTCATGAAGCTGCCGGATGCCGGAGAAAAAAGACTGGCGAATAAATTAAACGATGAAGACCGCCTTGCGATGAAGGAATGGCTGACCGCGGTAGGTGTTGCTGAAGCGGAGATTGATATCACGAATACCGAC
>JAEZFH010000102.1 GCA_023437885.1 Bacillota bacterium
TACATGGACATGGCATGTCCAAGACTGCTGCTTTCCCCGGCAGGCGGCAGGCTGTCTTTCCTCTTTGCTCATCTTTGGTATATTTTATCTTATTCGGCCGCTTTTTACAAAGGATTATTTCAAAAGAAAAACCAGAAAGATTTTCATCAGACTAGTTTTTTGCACAATTGTAATATATTGGGATTAATTATACCTAACGTTAATAAAAAATAGTTCTATACGAATCGGCATGGATGTATTATAATAATGCCAGTCATTTCATGAATAACTATAATAGAAAGGCTGTTATATCAATGTCGGATTCTTTAATTACTAAAAAAGCAATAGCAGCAGGGATCAAGGAGCTTACAAAGAAAAAAAGCTTCGATAAGATTACGGTTTCAGATATAACGCAGAGCTGCGGGCTGAACCGCCAGACCTTTTATTATCATTTTCAGGACAAATACGAGCTTGTGGACTGGATTTATTATAATGAAGTAATCTCCATCATTATAAATGATTTGAATTATGACAACTGGGATGAGAAGGTGCTTCAGTTCCTGGCAAAGCTGAAGGAAGAGGAATATTTCTATATCAATACCTTAAAGGCATCGGTTGAAAATGAATTCCGGGAATATCTGTTTAAAATAACCGCGGAATTGTTGTGTGACATTATCAGCGGTATCACCGTGAATACCAATGCAAACGAAAAGGATATTCGTTTTGTTGCGGAGTTTTATGCCTTTGGTATTGTCGGAGTCGTTCTTGCCTGGGCACAGCTTGGAATGAAGGAGACGCCGGAGTATGTCACGGCACAGTTAAAAAATCTGGTATACGGAACAGAAAAATATGCAACCCTCCGTTATCAGTCGAAGAACAGGAATAAGAAGGACTTAATATAGAAAACAGGTAAAAAACAGTTCCCTTACCTTTGCGGTATCACCGCTTTTGCAGATGGACAGCAATTCCTCGAGGACCGCGGACTGTTCCTTGGCGGATAATTTATCCGGAAATGCGCCAAGACCCAGCTCCATCAAATTTCTTGCGCACCGTTCCGGTGACCGGTACATTCTTTTTAAACTGATATCCAAAGCTGCGATTACGGCAGCTTTTTTTAATCTCATCTCAAGGAGCATAGCAAATCACCCTTCCTTCACGCATTTCTTATGAGCATCCCTTTCATTCATCTCTTTCACGCATTTCTTGTTACAGTTATTGTATAATCAGTGTTCCTTTCTTCCTATAGACAAATTCACGGATTTGTCTGATTTTTTATCAGCTTTTCTTTTGTGTCAAATAATCCGACAACGAAATTACAGTGTCTAATTACATTCTGAAAGCGGCATGCTATACTTCCCGGTATCAAAGCGAAGGAGTGAAGCAAATGAAAAAGAATTCTATGAAGGGAAAAGTAATCCGGATTGCAGTCATTGCCGCTGTAATCATTATACCTCTTCTATACAGCTACTTATACCTGGGGGCATTCTGGGACCCGTATTCAAGACTGGAGAGTTTGCCGGTGGCCGTGGTAAATAATGATAAGGGAGCGCTCATCAATGACGAGCAGCGGAATGTCGGACAGGAAATGTGTGATAAGCTCTCGGAGGAAGCTGTTTTAAAATTTGTATTTACCGATGAGACGGATGCGAAAGCGGGCACCGAAGACTCCGATTACTATGCGATGATCGTTATTCCGGAGGATTTTTCCTCCGATATCGCCTCCGCAAGCACTAAGGAAAAGCATACGGCAAGTATCTCCTACTCGGCCAATGAAAAGCGGAATTACCTTGCCAGTCAGATTTTAAGCAGAGCAGTGCTTGAGATCGAGGAAACGATGAGGGACAGTGTGAATAAGGAAATCGTACAGCACCTGGCGGATACCATCAACGAAGTGCCGGATCAATTAACCGAGCTCCAGGACGGTTTGAATCAATTAAATGACGGATCAAAGGAACTTATGACCGGAACCGACGCTCTGGCGGACGCGACAAATACCCTGGCAAACGGAACAAAGACTCTGGAAGAGGGAACAGATACCTTCCGGCAGAAGCTGACCCAGTATCAGAAGGGTGTGGATAAATTACAGGATGGCTCCGTTTCCATTGTAAGCGGCACATCTGATTTAGACGGCGGCATTGATGCATTGTTAAAGGGCGCAAATCAGCTGACCGCTTCCACTGCCAATCTGGATCAGTTAACCGGGGGAGCAAAAACCCTGGCTGCCGGAGCCCAGAGCCTGAATGCAGGACTTGTACAGTATACAGACGGTGTAGATGCATTAATTACCTCTGTAAACAGTACTACGGCATTTTTAAAGCAATATGTGACTGTAGTAAACCCTGCCATCATGAAGGACCCTGTATTTGCAGGCTTTATTTCAAAGCTTTCTGCTTCCTCCAATGCAGGGAGCATCGAAGCTCTTCAGGCAGCCAGCTCCACCCTGCGGGAGGCTTCAAAACAGATTGCTGAGGGAGCGGACGCTCTTTCTGCCGGCAGTAAAAATCTTCCCCAGCTGAAGACGGCATTAAATACTCTGGCTGTCGGCCTGGAAAAAGCAAAAACCGGGTCAGCTGCCCTGAGCGAAGGAGCAAAAACCTTATCTGCCGGAATGACAACGGCGAAAGACGCTACGGCACAGTTGTCCGGTGCGGCAGCGGATATTGCAGCTGGAGCAGCAAAATTAAATAACGGAGCAGCAAAATTGAATGACGGAGCAGCAGAATTGAAGAGCGGAGCAGCAGAATTAAGCGACGGCATTGCCACAGCAAAATCCGGTGTGGATACTGCAATCAGCCATACGAATGGGAGGCTGGATGCACTGGACGGCCTTGCCGCCTATGCGGAAGCACCGGTTACGGTAGAGCAGAATAATGTTACCTCCGTACCGAATTATGGAACGGCATTTGCCCCTTATTTTCTGTCCCTGTCATTATGGGTCGGCGCATTGATTATGTTCGTAGGTATTTATCTTGATCAGGAAGGCAAGTTTAGGATATTGACCTGTAACTCGGAGCATCGTGTGGCAAGAAGCTTCCTGTACCTGCTGATCGGTTTTGCCCAGGCGATTGTGCTTGCGCTGGCACTCCAGTACGGACTGGGCCTGAAGGTCGACAACAAGCTTTTATACTATGCTTCCTGCTGCCTGGTGTCCATGGTATTTATATCAATCGTACAATTCCTGATGGTGCATCTGAAGGATTTAGGTAAATTTTTATCTATCGTAATGCTGATTTTGCAGCTTACCTCCTGTGGGGGAACCTTCCCGATGGAGACGATTCCAAAGTTCTTCAGCAAGCTGTACCCCTATATGCCCATGACTTATTCCGTGGGATTGTTTAAGCAGTCGATCAGCGGCGTGGTGAGTAAGGATGCAATTTATAATGCAGTAATCCTGCTGGTTATTTTGGCAGTATTCATGACAGCAACAATCCTTCTCTCCGCAATGAAGGCCAAAAGGGCTGCCAAAGTAAAGCTTAAAGAGGATGAGATTGCACTTCAGGCATAATACAGTGCAGTGCTCTGAGATTAGTTGTATATTAGAGGAACGTTAAGGCTAAGAAACCAAGGACTGCTTCAAAATAGCATTTATGCACATCAAAGGATACAAGAATGTGCGGGGTCATTTTGAGGCAGTTTTTTGGTACGGTATTCCTCCGGCGGCTTAGGCCGTATAATACTGAGCCTGCTTATAATACAAGGAGGCATATATCCCATTATTCTTCAGCAGCTCAGCATGATTTCCTCTTTCTGCAATGCGCCCTCCATCCAGAACCAGGATATCGTCACAAAACTTACAGCTGGTAATTAAGGTGATCAGGTAAGAGGATAAGGCTAAGAAGTATGATTACATACAGAATACAATTCTCATAAAGCTTGCTTAGGACCAGATCGAGTATTTTTGAGTAAAATACCAGCTGGATAAAGGGCTGGGCTGCACCGGTAAGAGTCCCCAGTACTATAATCCATATGATATTGGAATGGTCCTTTTTAATCAGCTTTAAGAAGTGACTAAAATCATGCCATATTTTCTTGAACTTCATAAGCCCCCTCCTTGTAATACTTACTCTGTACCTCGAACATCCCGGCGTAGCTGCCATTCCGCTTCATGAGCGTCTCATGGCTGCCCTCTTCGACAATTCTCCCCTCCTGCAGAAACAGAATATAGTCGCAGAACCTGGTGGACGCAAGCCTGTGAGAAATAAATACGGAGGTTTTATCCTCCAGAAGCTTTTGATAGTTCTCATACAGCTCGCTTTCTGCTATCGCGTCTAACGCGGCAGTCGGTTCATCGAGAATCAGGAGCTTTGCCTCCTTATACAATGCTCTGGCCAGCATCAGTTTTTGCAGCTCACCGCCGGACAGCTGGATTCCGCTTTCTTCCATGTCCTTGTTCAGATAAGTATCCATTCCCTGCTCCAATTGCTCAACCTTACTACTCAAACCGGATAACTCCAGTGCTTCCTCTATCTTCTCCCTGACCATATCCTTACTGGCAGCCCTGCTGATATTCTCTGCAATCGTAAAGGAAATGGTCATCGCATCCTGGAACACAACCGCTATTTGTTTAAAATAATCATCAATATTTATCTCCTTCATATCAATACCATTAATCAGAATGCGGCCCTGGGTGGGCTGATAAAATCCACACATCAGCTTTACAATGGTAGTTTTTCCTGCTCCGTTGATTCCCACAAGAGCCAGCTTCTCCCCTTTTTTGACATGGAAGCTGACCTCTTTTAGTACCTCCTCCTCTGCACCCTCATAGCGAAAGGATACCTGGTCAAATACAATATCCAGAGCCGTATCCGTAAACCCCGGCTTCTTCTCTTTCGTCTGGCTGTAAATACTCTCTGTCTCCAGGAACTTTCGGTAATCACAAAGAGAAAGATGAAAACGTCCGATTTCAGCATAATCCTCCGTAATCTTAGTAAACCACTGGGCAAAGCCGCTGACAACACCCAGATAAAGAACAAAATACGATACCTCGAGCCCATGAATCAGAAGGTATATCAAATATCCGTAGCATACGGCATCCCGCAAAAATCTCAAGATAATTCCTACGACATCATTCAGATAATAACGGCTGCGAATTTTTGTCTTTATCTTTCTTATCTCATGGTTGGCTTTCCGGTAAACACGATTAATCAAATGATTTAACTGATAAAGCCGGATATCCTTGCCCGCCTTTAAATCAAATGCCTGCTCCTGAAGATATCTCTGGGTAACTTCGATTTTTGCTACAGCATCTTTATTCTTATGCTCATATTGCTTTGCCCTGTTAAAGGATAGCATCTGTATCAGGGATATGCTTAACAGTAAAACCAAAATCACCGGATGAACGAGACTGATGATACATGCATAGGTAATCAGCCCCAGAACATTGGATAAAAGGCTGACATTCTTATGCATAAAGCCTTCCATGCCCCAATCATTAGCATTGAGGCAATCCATCGCTTTTTCAATATCCTTCCTCACCTTTTCCTTCTCCATAAGGTGATAATCCATATACAGGCATTTATCCCCCAGCTCTACCCAAAAACCATCACACCGCAGATCAATATACTGCATCCTGTTTCTTGAATTCAAAAAAGCGCTAATTGCAGCAACCGCTCCATAGATCAAAAATACAAGTGCCAGAATACCGATAAACTCCGCTAAAGCAACCCCTTTGACAAGCAAGCCAACCACGAGGGATGGAATTATTACATATCCAAACGGGGTCAAAACATTGAATATCACTTCTGCCAACCCATAGAACACCATGGATTTACGATACTTCCACATTCTCCCATACACATATACATAATTACTGCCAATTGAATATGCTGTCTCCTGCTTTTTCTTTTCTTTTCCAACTTTCATGTTATCCTCCACAAGCCTTGCCATCCGTACTTATCGATTGATATATCAGATATAACATAAAAACATTTTTGATATCAAAAAAATGCACGAATAGTATAAATTCGTGCACGAATGGAAAATGAATTACAGCGGCAGCAGAATTTCCGTAACAAACACTCCCGGCTCATTCTTTCTGTTAATGAAACCACCGTATTTCTCAACAATCTTGTTAATGCGCTTCAGACCGTGCCCGTGATTCCCTCTCTTCGCGGTGATGTATTCCTCGTCCAGCTTTCTGATAATCTCCCCGGTCCCATTGGTTATCGTTATGTATAGCTGCTTTTTCAAGACACCGATGTATAGACGGATAAATCGCACGCTATCTCCGGACTCTATTTTTTCACAGGCCTCCACCGCATTATCAATCAGATTACCGATGAGGACACATAGGTCAAGATCCGACACAGTAAGCTCCGCCGGCACCTCCGCTTTATAATTTATTTCAATCTTACCCTTTAACGCCAGGGATAGCTTGGAATTCAAAATCGCATCCAGATTTACATTGCCGGTTTCAATCAGCGGATTGACCTTATCCAGATCCATTTCCAGCTTATCCAGATAAACTTTGGCCTCCTTCGACTGGTTCAGCATCAAATGCGCCTTCAAAGTCTGGAGATGGTTATGATAATCATGTCTCCAGCCGCGCATGGTCATATAGATATTCTGAACCTCACTCACCTGCCTGGATAATACCATATTCTGATACTGTGCAGCACTCTCCTCATAAGTTTTTTTCATATACCGCTGATTACTCTCGGCAAGAAAATAAACAAGCAGCAACAGGTATTCATTCATTATAACCAGACCGGGATATCGATAGGCACTGCCAACGACGATTAGAATGATTAGGATAAACAACAGGTGAAAGGCCAGTGACATCCGAGCATTGAGTATTTGCAGCATTTCAAAGGAAAGTACCACCAATAACGCCAGTACCAGCAGCTCTGTATCCAGGGCTTTCAGAAAGCAATGTGCCGCAGCCCAGGAAGCACCCACCGATAAAACGAGGACAAGAGTCTTCCACCAGTATTTTCTTAAATCAGTATTGATGATATGTATCACATGATACAGTGTCAGGATAACCAGCGGTGTGAGCTTCAAAAGTTCAATCATCCGAGCACCCCTCCCTTGTAAAAGCTGATGAATTCCTGATTCACCTGCTTGTAGGCACTTCTGCTCACGGGAATGATATGTCCCCCTTTTAGATAGCATTCTGTCTTCGTGATTTTTTCAATATGATTCAGATTAGCCAGATAGCTTCTGTGTGTGGATATAAAGCATCCCGTAAGCTTTGCCGCTATGTCATTCATATTCATTTTGACTTCATAATTGGATTTCTCTGTGTAAATATTGATATAATGGCCGAGCGCTTCCACATACATAATCTCATCACAATCCAATTTTATCTTTTCGCCCGCACCACCGAATATAATGTATTGCTTCTGAGCGGATATCTGCATCACCATATCGAGAACAGGAAACAACTGTTCCTCGGATAGCGGCTTTACAAAATAACGAACTGCCTGCACCTCATAGCCTTGGAAAACATAATCCCGGCTGTTGGAGAGGAAGGCTATCATGACATGCTTATCCACCCTTCGAATGCTCTTGGCCAGTTCGATACCATTCATGCGATTAAGCTCAATATCAAGTATGATAATATCAAAAGGAAAGGAGCCGGGGTTCTCAAAAAGCATCTCCTCCGCGCTGCCATATATGGTTATTTCACAAGAGATATTGCTTTTGCGTTCCCATTGAGATATTGCATTTTTTAAGAATACTCCCTGAATTTTTTCATCATCACAATAAGCAATTCTCATTCTCTCATCACCTTTTTCCATCTGTACTGTTGAAATAATTTTATCATAGCGTATGAAATAAAACTATGATTATCTTAATAAATTGGAATAGCTTGGCTAAAAAGACAAGAAAGCCCTAAGCTGATTGGTTTCAGCCCAGGGCCGCTGCCAAGCATCTCACTATAAATAAAAGCAAAGAAAAACCTGTCTTATCAGCTTATTTGATGATAAAACGGGTTTTCTAAAATCAATAACATTATGAAAAAGACTTTTATTGAATCTTACGTTTAAATATTGAGATAATCCATCTTGTGCTACCATAACTTTGCGCGGCAGCCACTGTATTTACTAGCTCCCATCCCTGCCGCCCCAATTCATTCAATTCATTCTGGAACGTATTTTGATCCACCCTCCCTCCAAGTACTCCTTTGGCATCCGTAAAAAATGTTTTATATTCAAATATCTCCATATGCTCATTCTCCTATCATTTTTAACCTAATGATGAACCGTGATTAATCTGAAGTACATACGGTCCATCAGCCCCAGTTTAATACATCTATATTCCAGATTACCATAGTGCATAACGACTATATTTGATAATCCCACATTTCCATTAAAGCATGTTCCTTTCAGAGATGCTGATCCGACAGGAAGCTCCTACGGTGATTGGGCCGCCTCAGCAAAAGCTCCCATTACTCCGACAAGAAAATCTCTCTAATTTACATAGAAAAATGAGAGGACAGGAACGAGAGCTCCTGATATTATGAGACTACACAAGGTGATGGTATAAAATGTTTTCGCAGGCTGAATATGCAATGGTATATCCTGAAAGGCATTTGGAGCTTGAAATCGAACTAATTTGCGCAGGCCGCTTTCTGTCTACCGTTTCATTTTCAGCAGATGCTTTCCTGTCTGTCAGAAACACTGCTTGCGGAATGCATACGCATAGAAAGAAACCATGGGTTCGTATACAGCACAATTTTGGCGGTATTTTAATGATACGCTTAACTTGTACAGCGACCACACCTGAATTTAGATACTATTTCAATATAAAAGGAGTCGGAAGAATGAAACATATTTGCACTTTAATTGCGGCGAAGGATTTAGAAAAATCGAAAGAATTTTATCACAATATTCTGGAACAAACAGTTGTAAATGATTTGGGCGCAAACGTTACATTATCGGGGGGATTTGCCCTGCAATCCCTGGCAAGCTGGCAGGAGTTTATCCAAAAGAATGCCAACGATATCGTGTTTGGAAGCAACAGTGCTGAATTGGTGTTTGAAATCGACGATATGGACGCTTTTCTGTCAAAGTTAAGCAGCTTCGATGTAGCTTATGTCCACCCGGTTAAGGAACACGCATGGGGGCAGCGAGTGGTACGCTTCTACGATCCGGATCAGCATATTATTGAGGTGGGAGAGAACATGACGGTTGTTGTAAAACGGTTTATAGAAAGCGGCCTGACGACTGAGCAAACCTCCAAGCGTATGGGTATTCCGGTGGAAGCAGTCAGCTACCTGCTCGCACAGGGGAATGAGTAACGGGGAGGATGACA
>JAEZFH010000169.1 GCA_023437885.1 Bacillota bacterium
TACTTGTAATACTCCCTTGGAGCTAATCTTGCCAAATCCCATTGGTATCGCTCGATGTTGTAATAATCAGTCCAGTTGCTGATCACTTGGTGAATTCCTTCAAATGTTGTGCACTGAGAAATGCACAATACTAGGACTGACATCCAAAACATAAGGACTTGCTCGAAGATGATTCATTTCTTCTTGAGTAAATTTTTTATTAGCCATGCGGCATTCCTCCAATTCAGTCCAGTTTATTGTTACCTGTTTGAACTGGAATCAAAAACACTAAGTTATATCTTACAAAAATTTAAATGTTTGCTTTAATTTAAGATATATCTGATATAATATATATCGAATATGGCAAAGGAGGTCTTTCATCCATGATTAGTCGAGAGTTATATATGAGCCGCATCCGACCTTTTATCGGAAATGAGCTTATTAAGGTTTTAACCGGCATCCGCAGAAGCGGAAAGTCCGTCATGCTGGAGTTGATTCAGCGAGAGCTGGTCGCCTCCGGTATAAATGAAGATCAGTTTATTTCTATTAACTTTGAGAATATGAGCAACGCGCACCTTTGTTTTGCTGAGGCACTGCATGAAGAGGTCACTCTGCGGGTAAATGGCATCTCCGGTAAGACATATCTTTTTTTTGATGAGATTCAGGAAGTCGTTGGCTGGGAAAGATGTATCAATTCCTTTCGGGTTGAATTTGACTGTGATATCTATATCACCGGCTCAAACGCCAAGCTGCTTTCGGGAGAGCTGGCCACATACCTTGCCGGGAGATATGTGGAGTTTGTGATTTATCCCTTTTCCTTTGGAGAGTTCTCGGCGCTGTATCATACCGTTTTTCCCGACGCCGATTCGAGAGCGATGTTTACCCGATACCTTACCGACGGCGGGATGCCGTACTTGAGCAACCTCCGCTATGCCGAACAGCCGAGCCGTCAGTATCTGCAAGACCTCTATAACTCCGTTGTCCTGAAAGATATCGTAAAACGCAACAGCATTCGTGATGTTGACCTGCTGGAGCGTATCATCGCATACATTATGGCAAACGTCGGGACGACTTTCTCCGCTACGGCAATTTCAAAATATCTTAAAAGCGAGGGACGCACGGTTGCGCCGGAAACAATCTTAAACTACATCAAGGCTTGCGAGAATGCCTTTTTGTTCTACCGTGTCCGCAGGCAGGATTTGCAGGGAAAAAAGATTCTCACCGTCAATGAAAAATACTATATTGCTGACCATGGAATCAGGGAGGCTGTTTTCGGCGGGAATATGAAGGATATCAACCTCATTTTTGAGAACATCGTGTATATGGAACTCCTGCGGCGAAGGTACAAGGTCACCGTTGGAAAATCAGGAGAAAAAGAGATTAATTTTATTGCTGAAAAGAAAACCCAAAAGCTCTACGTCCAGGTGGCCTATCTGCTGGCATCCGAGGATACGATCCAGCGTGAATTCGGAGCATATGATACAATCAGGGATAACTTTCCCAAGTATGTTGTGTCCTATGATGAATTCGATATGAGCCGGGATGGACTGAAGCATATGAATATACGTGAGTTTCTGTTGTCTGAGCAATGGAATTGAGTTTCGCTATTTCCTTTTGAAAAGAACTGCCAATAAACAAATGCCCGTCATGGTTTGCATGCCATGCGGGCATTTGTTCAGTCTTTTCTACATTCAAGCCTGTGGCTATCCCTCCAATGCATTGATGGTGCAGACAGATATCTGCTCTGCCTGTTTTGCGCTAAGGAATAATTAGTCTCATGATTTTATAAAAATATCTTGTATATTATTCCGATAACATGCTACAATTGAGTGGAAAAACATGGGATATTAATGAGGTGTATCGGTATGGAATACATGAAAGTCAAGGAAGCCGCTGAAAAATGGGGGCTTACTGATCGGCGCGTGCGGATCTTGTGTGAACAGGAACGGATTAACGGGGTTATAAAAAAAGGCCGTTCCTATTTGATTCCTGCAGACACTGAAAAGCCCATAGACGGCAGAAAACTGCGAGGGAAAGCCGTGCCGGTACAGTATCGTTCGCTATTTACGCGAATTGATTTAAAAAAAGAGAAGCTTGATGCATGTAGACCTCTGACGCCGGGTGAAACGGCCCGTTTAGGCGATGAATTTATGATTGAGTTCACTTATAACTCGAATGCAATTGAGGGTAATACCCTTACGCTCCAGGAGACAGCTTTGGTCTTAGAGGGCATTACCATTGACCAGAAACCGTTGAAAGACCATTTAGAGGCTGTGGGGCATCGAGATGCTTTTGTATATGTACAACAGCTTGTAAGCAATAAAGTTCCTTTAAAGGAAAGGATTATAAAAGAAATACATTCCCTCGTACTGATGGATCAGCCTGAAGATAAGGGAATATATCGCCGTATTCCGGTTCGCATCATGGGGGCGGCCCATGAGCCGCCGCAGCCTTATATTATTCCGAAGAAAATGGAGCAGTTGATTGAGGATTGTAATAAAAAAAGAGGAACAATGCATCCCCTTGAGAGAATCGCATGGTTCCATCTCGTTTTTGAAGGCATCCATCCTTTTATTGATGGCAATGGACGTACAGGCAGGCTGATTATGAATTTCGACTTGATGCAAAACGGCTACCCACCGGTTAATATTAAATTTGCAGATCGGAAACGGTATTATGATGCATTCGATAATTACTATCGGGATGGAGATGCAGATTCAATGGTGATGATGATCAGTCAATATGTGGAGGAACGATTGGATCACTATTTAGAGGTGTTATCTAAATAATGGGAATTAAGGTAATTTATTGCGGATATTAGGGCAGAGACTTATAAGAGGTCATTCAACATCGGGATTTTTTGTCTCCTCCCTTAAAATCCGGGAATTTGGAAAATCGCGAAGCCTGCTTCTTGATTTTTAAAAAGGGCAGATTTTCAACATAGCTTTCGCTCAGAGGAGAGGAACCATGCATCCTCTGGAGAGAATTGCATGGTTCCATCTTAACGCTTATTTTTTCTGAACAGGAATCCAAATTTCGCTGTAGTAGTTTTCATCCTGATTCCCTTTCGGATAATCCGCTACATTGGTGTACATTTCAATATTGTAACCCGCTGCAATTTCATAATCCTTGCAGTTAGGCAGCCATTCGGAGAAGATTTTTTGGTTCGTATTTTGCAGGGATGCGGGCATGGCACCTTTGCAGGCAAAAACAGCCCAGGAGTGTTTCGGAATAACCTTTGTAACAAATCCATCCGGAATTTCGCTGGAGGTAGTGTAATTGTCTGCAATCAGATATTCGAACTCATCTGAACCCATGCTCTCATCTACACATACTCCGTACATTCCGCATACTATCTTGTCTTTTCCCGTTTGATAATGTTCTGTCCAGAACTTCGGAATCTCTGTTCCCGCAGTATCATACTTAAACACCTTGGCTGCACCCATGACAGTGAACGCTTCTTTTACAATAATTTTGTAATCCATGATAAAACCGCCTTCCAATGAAAATTTGATTTTTAGGGGAGCAAAAGATTTGAGCATTGCTCCGTCTTTTCGAACAGCAGTAGGTGTGACACCGTGGAAACGAAGGAAAGCCTTTGTGAAACTATCCGGTGAGTCATAACCATATTTCAAAGCAATATCAATAATTTTTCTATCGGTAGAAACAAGCTCACTGCCGGCAAGGGTGAGCCTGCGCTGCCGGATATACTCTCCGACCGTAAAACCGCAAAGCATGGCAAAGCCCTTTTGGAAATAAAACGAGGACACAAATGCTTGTTTGGCAACATTTTCTATGGTCGGCTCTTCGGTGATATTGTCTTCGATATAGTTGATTGCGTCACTGATGCCTTCAATCCATCCCACAATGACTACCTCCTATCTGTAGGCATATCCTATCAATTTTCATGGAGTTAGGTCCGACTTTTTATGCCATGTTTTGTCTCGTCTGAAGCACAGACTGATTTATAGGGGTACATTTCACCTTCAGCAAGGTCTATATGCAATTATAATAGATTTCTCTTGTAAAACAATGATCCTTATAACAATTGAAGAGAATAAGGGGAGTTAAGTATGGAATACAAACAAAGGGAATATCCATTGTTCTCAGCTTGTGGATTAAATTGCGGACTGTGCCCACGTTATCAAATGAATGGAGCATCACAATGT
>JAEZFH010000182.1 GCA_023437885.1 Bacillota bacterium
AACAATCCCGCTGTAGCCTGCCTCCTTATAATATCTGGCCTGCTGTGCTCCGCTGTAGATGGCACAGGCACTTGCTTGCGCGGTATGCAAATGCGTCTCATATAAAAACAGGCTCATAAAACCTCATCGCCTTTCATAGATCCCATTATAATGTATATTTAATGTATATTTATACCGTCATATTAATGCAACATATTTTTACATTATCTGACTCATTCCTGAGTATCGAAGAAATTCCCCCTGTCGCTCAGCTTCGAGGGGGCAATTTTATTTATAATAATTGTCCCTATTATACATCATTCTACGTTTTTTTCAATCACTTTTTTCAAATTCAGTCATTTTAATGCTTTACCGTCTTAAATTACATAATATGTTCTCTGTCCCATTCCCGGATCTGTCTCTGGTACGAACGTATGATTGCAATATTTCTGGAAAATTCACAATAATTATGATACAATGTCCACGATGAGCAGATTAATCCATGGATGACAGGGCATTTGCCAAGCTTGCTTGAGCAAATGACATGGCATTCATGGATCAGTGCAACGTGAGCGAAAGGACGCAGTCCTTGAGCTCTTAATCTGCGATGAGCAGATTAGTCAATGGCAGCAGGGCATTTGCCAAGCTTGCCTAAGCAAATGACATGGCATTCATGGATCAGTGCAACGTGAGCGAAAGGACGCAGTCCTTGAGCTTTTAATCTGCGATGAGCAGATTAATCCATGGCAGCAGGGCATTTGCCAAGCTTGCTTGAGCAAATGACATGGCATTCATGGATCAGTGCAACGTGAGCGAAAGGACGCAGTCCTTGAGCTTTTAATCTGCCCTATGATATAATGGAAAAGATAGCGAAAACAATGCGGCTGAAGCACAGGCGCAAAAAGCCTGCAATGGTTTTAACCGAACAAAGGATTATGGACAGGCTTCATGTTCATGATACAAACGAAAACATAGTAAATAAAGCAAAATGGAAATAATAAAAGTAAAAGGGGTATTTCACCATGGAACAATACAGCGGTAGTCAAATAGTTGTTTTAGAGGGGCTGGAAGCAGTCCGTAAGCGTCCGGGTATGTATATCGGAAGCACCGGGCCAAGAGGATTGCATCATTTGATTTGGGAGATTATAGATAATGGCATTGATGAGCACCTGGCCGGTTTTTGTACAAAAATTGACGTTACCTTATTAAAAGATGGCGGAATTGAAATCACTGATAACGGACGCGGTGTGCCCGTGGATATTCATCCAACAAAGAATATTCCGACGGTCCGCGTAGTATATACCATTCTTCATGCTGGCGGCAAGTTCGGGAGCTCCGTCTATAAGGTGTCCGGCGGCCTGCATGGCGTGGGTGCCTCCGTCGTAAATGCGCTCTCCAAAAAAATGATTATCGAAGTCAGAAGGGACGGCAAAGTTTACCGGGACGAATACGTGAACGGCGGACACCCGGTAACCCAGTTGGAAAACGGCCTGCTTCCCGTGGTAGGCAAATGCAATAAATCAGATACCGGCACTAAAGTAACCTTCTATCCCGACGAAACCATATTTGAGTCCGTTGAATTCAAGGCGGATATTATTCAGAAAAAGTTAAAGGAAATTGCTTATTTAAATAAGAATCTAATGATTCAATTTACGGATCAGCTCAGTGGCACAGTAAAAATATACCAGGAAGAGTTCGGTATTAAAAGCTTCGTATCCTACCTTACCCGTGAAATGACTCCCCTCCATGAAGAACCGGTTTATCTGGAGGGAAAAAGCGGGGATATCGAGGTTGAGATATCGCTCCAGTATACGGACAGCTATACGGAGCAGATCAATGCCTACTGCAACCGAATCAACGTAGTCGACGGAGGTACCCTGGTTACAGGCTTTAAGACCGCTCTGACCCGCGTTATGAACCAGTATGCAAGAGAGCTTAATATTCTGAAGGACAAGGATGAGAACTTTGACGGCAAGGATATCCGTAACGGTCTGGTAGCAATCATCTCCATCAAGCATCCCGACCCCCAGTTTGAGGGCCAGACCAAGACAAAGCTGGGCAATACCGATGCAAAGAGTGCCGTGGATGATGTCTTCTCCTCCGAGGCACAGCGCTGGTTTGACAAGCATGTAGAAGTTCTCCGCAGTATTCTGGAGAATTCCCTGAAATCCTTTAACGCAAGACGTGCCAGCGATAAGGCCAGGGTAGCCGTTATGAAGCAGTTAAGCGACGTGGATACCCGAAGCAAGCTTGCCTCCTGTTCTTCCAAAAAGCCGGAAGAATGCGAGCTTTATATCGTTGAGGGTGATTCCGCGGGCGGCACCGTAAAGACCGCCAGAAACCGCAGAACCCAGGCTGTTCTCCCCCTGCGCGGTAAAATTCTGAATGTGGAAAAAGCCACGCTTGAGAAAATATTAGTGAACAATGAGATCAAATCCATGATCGCCTCCTTCGGGTGCGGTATTGGAGATGAATTCGACCTTACCAAGCTTCGTTATGATAAGATTATCATCCTGACCGATGCCGATGTGGACGGCGCTCATATCAGTACCCTGCTGCTTACCTTCTTCTATCGCTTCATGCCGGAGTTGATTCTGGAAGGGAAGGTATACCGCGGCCTTCCTCCGCTCTACAAGGTGGATTATGAGACTTCGGCTAAGGGAAAGAAGTCAAAGCGTTCCGAATATTTATTCAACGATTTTGAACTCGAAAAATTCCGTAAGCTTGAGGGGAATAAGATTACCGGCCTCCAAAGATACAAAGGTCTGGGAGAAATGGATGCCCATCAGCTCTGGGAGACTACCCTGAATCCGGAAACCCGCACGCTGGCGCAGATTGCCATCAGCGATACGGTTGAGGCGGATGAAATCACGACCATGCTCATGAGCAGCAATGTACCTCCGCGGCGCACCTTTATTATGGAAGAAGCAAAATACGCCAAGGTAGATATATAAAAAGACAGGTACTATTTGAGTTCCGCTTACAGCGGCATTCGTTCAGAAATTGTTTGAGACGGCACAAAGTGCCCTCCTGGAGGTAATTATGAAAACAACAATGGATCAGATCATACAAATGGATTTTTCCGAGGAAATGAAAACCAGCTACCGGGATTATGCCATGAGTGTTATTATTGCCCGTGCTCTGCCGGACGTACGTGACGGCTTGAAGCCGGTTCAAAGACGAATTCTCTATTCCATGATAGAGCTGGGCCTGGACCCTTCCAAGCCCCATAGAAAAAGTGCCCGTATCGTCGGTGATACCATGGGTAAATACCATCCCCACGGCGACAGCTCCATCTATGAATCCCTGGTACATATGTCCGAGGATTACTCAATGATGCTTCCCCTGGTGGACGGACACGGGAACTTCGGCTCGATTGACGGAGACAGCGCTGCTGCCATGCGATATACCGAAGCAAGACTGTCCCTGGGCTCCATGGCTTTATTGGATCATTTGGAGAAGGGCTTAATTGATTTTATCCCCAATTTTGATGATAGTGAAAAAGAACCCACGGTTCTTCCGGCTATGATTCCCAATCTTCTGATTAACGGGACAACGGGAATCGCCGTAGGAATGGCAACCAATATGCCTCCCCACAATCCCAGTGAGGTCATTGACGGTGTTATCGCTTATATGGATCATCCCGACATTACTGTAAGGAAGCTGATGGAGTATATTCCTGCTCCGGATTTTCCCACCGGCGGTATTATTACGAACCAGAACGACCTCTATGCGCTTTATGAGACAGGAGAAGGCCGTATCCGCATCCGTTCCAAGGTGGAGATTGAGAATGGGGATAACGGACGCAAGAATATTGTTATCACCGAGATTCCATATACCATCGCAGGCAATAAAACAAAACTGGTGGAAGGTCTGGCTGCATTAATAAAGGACAAGGTATTTGATGAAATCTATGATGTACGGGACGAATCCTCCAAGGAGGGTATCCGAATCGTAATTGAGGTTAAGAAGGACCGTGATCTGGACAATCTGCTTAACGGCCTCTACAAGAAAACCTCCATGGAGGATACCTATTCTGCCAATCTTCTCGCAGTCAAAGATCAGCAGCCGATCGTATTCAACCTGAAACGCTTAATCAGCGAATTCGTAGATTTTCAAGTAGAATTGTATACCAAGGAATATGAATATCTTCTGGACAAAGCATTAAAACGCCTTGAAATCGTAGGCGGCTTAATCAAGGCCACCGATGTCATCGATTTAATCATAGAAATTCTAAGAGGCAGCTCCTCCATCAAGCAGGCCAAGGCCTGTCTTATGGACGGCAATACCGAAGGCATCAAATTCAAAACCGCTGCCTCCGAGAAGGAAGCCTCCGGGCTTGATTTCACCGAACGTCAGGCAGATGCCATCCTTGCCATGCAATTGAGTAAATTAATCGGACTGGAAATCTTAAAGCTGCATGAGGAGAATGATACTCTAGGCAATTCGATCGAAGAATACCGCAAAATACTTGCGGATACCAAAGAGCTGTACAGAGTTATTAAAGGACGCCTGCGGGAGTATAAAAAACTTTTCCTCCGTCCCAGAAGAACCATGCTGGCCAACGCTGTTCTTGCGGACTATGTGGAGGAAGTGAAGATCGAAGATATTTATGTACTAATCGACCGCTTCGGATATACCAAATCCATTGATGTCGCCAGCTATTCCAGAGCATCCGAGGATAGTCTGAGGGAATTCAGCCATATCATCATGATGAAGAACACGGACCGCCTCTGTGTATTCACAGCCGAGGGGAATATGTACCAGGTGAAAGCGGAAGCCATTCCGAAATGCAAGATGAAGGATAAGGGCGTTCTGATTCATACCCTGTGCAAGCTGAATAAAGAGAATGCCATCCTGTATACCTCCTTTGAGCAGCTATTCGAAGCCCAGCTCCTGTTTACCACAAAATGCGGATACATCAAGCAGGTATCCGGTGTAGAATTCGAAACCAACCGGTCACAAATTGCCTCCACCAAATTGGAGGACCAGGATGAGATTATATCAATTAACCTTTTATCCGGTCACGAGGTTCTGACCGGCAGCCAGAAAGTAATCCTTCTGACAGAGAAAGGGCTTTCTCTGGGCTTCTTACTCTCTGAAGTCAGTGAATTGAAGAAAACCAGCCGGGGCGTTAAGGCAATCACCCTGGATAAAAATGATCTTGTATGCTATGCAACCGTTTTAAGTCAGAGCGAGGAAAGCTTCCAATATAACGACAAAATCCTAAGCGCCAAAAAAGTTCGAACCAGAAAACGCGGGGACAAAGGGCAAAAGGCTGTATTAAACTAAATAAAAAAAGAAGGTTCATTTAAAAACACCTTCTTTCAGATTGTCGACTTACGGCTAATAAAATAAGAGGTTTAGCTCCATTTTCATTCGGTCTAAACCTCTATACTTGACATAACGCATACCATGAAGTTCTTTGGCATCTGCAAAGATCCGCTCTATGGTTTGGCCTTATTAGATACGGCTTAACGCCTTACCTGATTTTTCCTTCTTCGGT
The DNA here is from genome assembly GCA_023437885.1 of Bacillota bacterium. Lineage (GTDB taxonomy): Bacteria > Bacillota > Clostridia > Lachnospirales > Lachnospiraceae > Mobilitalea. The sequence goes on from JAEZFH010000182.1 coordinate 5,486, forward strand.
TTCTATCTTATTCACAAAGTCCATATTGTAACGCACAGCGCCGTGATCCTTAATTACTGTGGCTCTTGTGATGCGGATTGCCAAAATAATGCAGCTTTCATCCTTTTCATTATTTGCGGCATCATACCACTTGGCAAAAGCTTCACGAAGTTTGGTCCTTAGCTCAGCGTTTTTCGGGTCTAAAACCCATCCGAGGTTCTCCCCAATTCCATTTCCGGAAAACCACTCGAAGCAAACCGCAAATGCAACCTCTTTGTTTTGAGCTATCTGCTGCATTTTAGTTGATTGCGCCCAAGAAGTAATATAAAACACGCCGTCTTCATAATAAGCATCCACATCACGGATATAAGGACGGGGTTTTCCGTCAGCGTTCGGTTCCATTGCGATGGTTGAGAGAGAGATGATATTATCTTTTCCGTTACCGCACCGTTCTTCGATTAATTTTATTCCTTCTTCGTACCTGCTCATTTTTAGCTCCTCCTACTAAATTTTTCATCATTATAGCATGATAAATTAGACAACTACATGTCATATTTGAAAATATAATTTCTTTATGCTATCGTAAAAGAACAAAGCTGCTACTCATAACGATATATAACACTTTTGCAAGTTAGATAATCTAAATACCCATGTTCCGGAGCCGTTTGATGCCGTACAAGTATCGTGCTTATTTGTTAGGCTTCAAATTATATTACAGCTTCAGCCACAAAGCGGGACGGACACCGCCTGTACATTTGCCATCGCTGATGTTGCCTTTCAAAATATTGTTGCCTTGGATACCTATATTACCGTCGCCGTGGATGTACACGGTTTTTATATTAACGCGGCCGGGCGACCGAAGCCACCACCACCAATGCCATTCTTTCTTAGCCTCAAGTCTTGCTATTCGCTTACTGTTGTTTTCATCTTTTCTTTCAAACCAATATCTTTGATTTTTTCCTGGGTTT
>JAEZFH010000501.1 GCA_023437885.1 Bacillota bacterium
ATCTCTATCATTATTTAGGAAGCGCATTCAGGATGGTCAGCTTACATCCCGTCTTGATGGCGAAACCATTGCTCAGAGTTATTACAATATTATTGGTTGTGGTACTATCAGTTGTAAGCTTGTTAATCTTCGCATTTGATAGATATATGGTTGCTTTTCCGCCGGATATTTTTGCTGATCCGAAGATGGAGATACCGCCCCAGGTTACATCCGAGATACTTACACCATAGGAATTGTTGAACAAGCCCAGCTCCAGGGTATAGGTAATTACCTCTTCGGTTACCGTTGTAGTGGAATTATCGGGATTCGTTACGGTAGAGGTCTTGGTCTCCTTAAGGCTGCCCTCGGTGATAGACCAGGCGATAGGTATATCCTTTAACGTAGCCGTATTAATCAGGGTAATATCGACATCCTCATCCAATATCTCATTATTATTCAGATAAATCTCCAGCGGGGCTGCTTTGTCCGTAATATCAATCAGGTTGGACGTCTCAAAGCTTGCTACATTTACCGTCACAGTAGCAGTGGCCACGGTGACATCCTCACCGTTGACATAGGAACCATACACCACGGTATAGTCCGTTCCGGGATTTAAAGTATAGCCGTCAAATTTCATGGAGCTGATGGCGGTTGAAACAGAGGTATACTGGTTAATCGCTGAGGGATCCATTACCTTCATGGTTCCAAGATCCAACCGGAACTTGAAGCTGGAATCGTCCTCCGTGTCCTTTGACAGGTATACCCGCTTAAAGCTTGCAGAATACTCATTGTTATCATCATCTGCCGGGTTGTTCACTCTGGTATTGGGATACAGATACAGATGAACTCCGGCGGTGGCACTGCTTGTAATTACATCAGAATTTGACAGAGTAATTTTGCCGTATAACAATTCCTTGGTGACAGAATCAACATTCTCCGTCGAGGTAATCTTTGTAGTTATAATATACTTATCCGAATCTCCGGTACTGTTTGAATTCTTAGCTACCGTACTCTTACTAGTCACTGTTCCCCTGGCAATACCGTAGGTATCCACAAAGCTGATGGAGGATACGGTCGTAGAGGAAGCACTGTATAAAGTAAAGGATAGATGGCTGGGGGTTCTGCTGGTCTTACACACTCCTGCTGTCGTAATCAAAGTGGTCAGGGTAGAAGCAGTCGGAGAAGCCGGGTATTCCACACCGCCGCTTCCGGTAATATCCAGTTCAGCAGATGCCAAGGCATATTCCTCGCTGCCGGTAGTTCCGACAGATTTCTTACGTACATAAATATGACTGCCTTTTTTTACCTTGGTGTTGTCCAGAGAGATAGCCGTACCCGAATTTATCTCTGTCCAGGACGCAGTCTGATAATTCAGTTCAATATACTCTCCCACCACCGTATATTCAAAGGGAGCCTTGCTGCTCGCTGCCTTTACCTGAAGAGACAGGGAGGTTGAACTCGTGTAATTCAGGGAGATTCCGTTAGCATCTACACTGGGCGGTCCTTCCTGCAGCGGCACTGTTACTGTAGCCGTCTTTGAGATCAGAGCCGAGCTGGATGCATTCGTCCGAAACTGCAGATTTACTGCAGCTCGTGTACCGGAGCCTGCTTTGTATAACGCTCCGGGAGCAACATTCTTCAGCAGCAGTTCCGAATTGCTGTTAATATTGGTCCAATCCGTGGTAGTCCCATCAGAATTCACCGTGCGGTATGCCATCCCCTTCTTCACAGCAATTGTGAATTTGGAGCCGTTAATGGAGACCTGTGGTGCAGCCGCCTTCTTCGGTATCGTTATCGTAACTTCCTTGCTGGGGCGGAAGCCTACATTCGCGGTCCCGGAACCGTTAACCGGGGCAAGCCGGAAATATACCGTTGCTCCGTTGGCATAAAGAAGACTTAATTCTGTGGATATTGTATCTGTATTCACGGTATTCCAGGTAGTACTTCCCTTTTTGCGCCATTCAATGGTACGGTTTCCTGCATTGCCAAAGGTAACTGTTCCTTTCACCTTATTAAAGGTGGTCTTGAAATTAGTGGCTTGCTTCGGGATTGTCACCGAGATAACCGAGGTGGATTCATTTCCTTTAAAGGTCATTACATAGTTCCTGGTTGTACTCACCCACGAAATATCCATTGTAATTGTTTTACTGCTGCTGATGGTTCCCGGCACTTCCTCCCAGGTTTTCTTCGTAGAATCCGAGAAATATACCGTGGTATCACCAGAGTTTAATTGCAGGGTGATGGTGCTGTTCCGGTAATTAATCTCCTTTACACTAATACTGCCGGCGGCCTGAGCCGACTGTGGGAGCAGGAAGATCATTACCAGCATTAATAAAAGAGTTGAAGTTAATCCCAAAAGTCTGCGGCCTTTTGTCCTGTTAATTTTGTCCTCACGCATATTTTTTCCTTTAACCTTTCTTCCTATTATTAACATAAGGCAAGAGATTTACCTTGCCGTTGTTGGCATAAGGCAAGAGGTTTACCTTGCCGTTGTTGACAAAAGACAAATGTTTTTTCGCCTGTCGCTGTTAGATGAGACAAGTGCTTTCCTCCTGTCGTGGTTTGATATGAATTGGCAGCAACATCTTGATTACATACCGTATTTTTATGACATCCCAAGCAAAAAAAGGATACCATAACAGTTATCGGCACTTTATCCAAAACTTATGACATCCCTTTACTATTTTTTTTAATTTATTCATCCGTCTTGTTAAATCGTATGTCACAGCATGATATTCCTTTCTTATTCCACCAGATAATGCCCTGCCTGTCAATCCGTCTTTTGTCTCAGCGGATTCAGCAGATTATGCCCTGGCTGTACCGGGTCTTTGTCTTCACAGCAGAAATATACCATGTAGGCTATCGCTGTTACTTTTATTTAACGGGGATGCTCCTGAAATAAAGAAAGGCACCGGATAGAATCCGATGCCTGTAATATATCGCTTATTTTGACAACAGAGTAGAAAGCCCTAATGACTTTTTCTTCAAATTGTATTTATATCATATCCTCAAAATGCCAGATTGTCAAGAAAAAAACAGCAAAATCAAGAAATAATGAGCCGCAACTTTATGGGCTGCTGCCATGCCAGTCTGATCCGCCTCTTGAATTTTACAAAAAATCCTCCTTCCTTTAAAATTAACAGGTATCTCAAAAACAATCCATTCCGGAGGAAATCATATGCTGCAATCTAAGCTATCCCGCCTTGGTCCGTCAGCCAGGGCTTATCTGTCCATCTTTCGGATGAAGGCCGCTGAAGGTCTTCAATACCGGATCGCCGCACTTGCCGGGGCTTCCATCAGTATTTTCTGGGTGTATGTCGAGATCCTTGTATATTCCGTCTTCTACCATCATGCCGACAACCCATCAGCCGGTCTGATGGCAGGACTGAACCTGAGGCAGCTGGTCACCTATGTCTGGCTGGCCCAATTTCTCTTCCTGATGCAGCCCATGAGTATCGACAGCGATATCTTAAGCAAGATACAAAGCGGCGATGTCTCCCTGGAGCTGTGCCGTCCCCTGGACCTCTACCATCATTGGTTTGCGCGGGTGGCTGCCGGAAGATTAACTCCCCTCCTATGGAGGGGCTCCATTATCCTGATGATAAGCCTGCTGATGCCCCGTGCCTACCGCCTCGGTCCTCCTGCTTCCCTTCCCGGACTCCTATGCTCTATCCTGTCCGTTTCCAGTGCTTTCCTGCTGTGCAGTGCTTACGGCACCCTGGTATGCATTATTCGCTTAAGCATCAGTTGGGGAGACGGTCCGACTTATATTCTTATGCTGGTTGGCGGTGTTTTATCCGGCAGTTATTTACCACTGCAGCTATGGCCGGATTTCCTTCAGCCCTTCTTGCTGTTGCAGCCCTTTGCAGGATATCTGGACCTTCCGCTCCGCCTCTATCTGGGAACCCTGCCGCCGGAACGCATCCTGTGGGCTCTGGGGCTTCAGCTGTCCTGGAGTATCCTGTTCATCCTGGCCGGCAAAGCTCTTATGAAGAAAAAAACGAACCGGCTGATCATCCAGGGTGGATGACCGGCCGGTTATAGAAAGGAAATGTTATGTTTGCTGATATTCAATTATATTTTAAGTATATTAAGATGAATTTTCTGTCAGGCCTTCAATATAAGGGCTGGCCATTGATGATACTTCAGGTATTCATTGTAGTAATCTCCGATCCCATCAGCCTGATTTTTATGTTCTCCCGTTTTGGCAGTATCGGTTCCTGGTCCGTGGAGCGCATTCTCCTGATCTACGCCATGGCCCTGACCAGTTTCGGCCTGGCGGAGACCTTTTTTCGTGGCTTTGATTACTTCCCCTGGAAGATGGTGCGAACCGGAGATTTTGACCGGCTCTTATTAAGGCCCAGGTCGCTGGTTATCCAGGTAGCCGGCAGCTATTTTCATATTCACCGGATGGCCAGGGTTGTAAGCGGTATCTGTGCCATTCTCTGGTGTCTGAAGAAAATGCAGATCAGCTTAAGTCCTCTGGACTGCCTCATTCTAATTATGGCTCTGGCCGGAGGCTTTCTAACCTACATCGGTGTATTCATCTTTACCTCGGGGATTGCCTTTTTTACTATCAAGGCCTTGGACTGGATCTATATATTCACCAATGCAAGCTACCAGATTACCCGTTGTCCGATCGAGTATATGCCTAAAGTTCTTCGCAATCTCTTCACCTATTTCATGCCGATGCTTTTGGTCTGTTATTATCCTGCCGCAGGAATCTGTAATTGGGGCGAGCCCTATCCGCTCTCTTTTCTGTCCCTGCCTTCCGGAGTAGTATTCCTGATATTCTCTCTGGCAGTATGGCGTATCGGAGTACGCCACTACACGAGCACCGGAAGCTGAGTTATCCGAGACATACTCCCTTTACCCGTTCCGGCTGCGGTTCTTCAAAACCGAAATTTACCTTCAACTCCATGGTAAGCTCCTGCTCTGTGAATTGAATTCGGAATTGCAGGCAAAAGGGCATGGCGGTAAGGCGCCATTGGATTAACAGCGTACCCTCCTTCTCCCAGATACCGGTAAATGCCGCCGGTTCCATATTTCCCTGGAAGAACACCTTTCCAAAAGTCCATTTCCCGATTCCGACAGGATATCGTTCTTCCTGCTGCCCTGTATCCAGACTCATCTCTATGGTTCCTTCCCGGAACACAAAGCTTATCCGCTTAAAATGAAACAGATTTTCCTCCAGATCATAACAGCGTCCGGCGATTCTTCCCTCCCTCGGCGAGGTGGTGCTGCCCTCGGGAAGAAGCAGCTTCAGATTGGCCAGCTTGTCCTTCAGCTCCTGATAATCACTGCCCTCAGTCAATGCATGCTCGGTGACTCCGGGCAGCAGCTTCTCCCATACAATTTCCAGAGGCAGCTGCAGATCCCGCATTCCGCCGGTGATTGCCAGTACCATATCCTGCTCCGGCATTACGACACAGTATTGTCCGAAAGCACCGTCTCCCCGGTATGCCTGATTCCTGCAGCGCCAGAATTGATATCCATATCCCTGTCCCCAGTCTCCGCCGCCGTTCCTGGAATTATCACTTTGACTGGCAGTTGCTTCCTTAATCCATTCTCTCGAAAGCAATTGCTTCCCGTCAAGCACACCCTCCTTAAGATAGAGCTGTCCGAATTTGGCAATATCTTCGGTTCTTACCCGCAAGCCAAAGCCGCCGGTATTATATCCCCGCGGGCAGCTGTCCCAGGTGGCACCCTCAATTCCCAGCGGTTCCAGTAATCGGGGTCGCAGATAATCAATTAATTTCATTCCGGTAAGCTTCTGCAAAATAACGGAGAGCATATAGGTTGCTCCGGTATTATATAGAAAATAGGTTCCGGGTTCCTTCTCCACCGGCACCTCCAGGAAGCCCCGGACCCAATCTCCGTCGCTTCTTTCCATCATATAGGAGGTAGTGTCCACCACATGCCCGGTGGACATAGACAGCAGATCCTTCACTTTCATCGCAGCAAGATTGCAGCCGGGCTCCGGGCATTCCTCCATAAAGTATGTAACAACACGGTCCTCTACCGTAAGCAGGCCTTCCTGAACAGCAAAGCCAATTGCCGTAGAAGTAAAGCTTTTGCTCAAAGAGAACAGTACATGAGGCATCTTGCTCTCATAAGGCTCCCACCAGCCTTCCGCAATTACATAGCCATGCCTCAGCAGTATAAAGCTATGAAAATCCTGGATCATATCCTTCGTTCTGAGCTTCTCAGCTTCCTCCAGGAATGCCAGGACTGCCCGGGAGGAAACTCCCTGCTCCTCCGGTGTGCTTCTCGGTAATTCATAAATCCCATTCATACATTACCCTCCTTGCCATCAGACGGCTAAAATCTGAAAAATACCTTTTTACCAACCTGATTTCCATTGTTTTTTAGTTGTTAAAAAATAGCTTTTTCCTTATTCTTCCCCAGAGAAAGCTTTGAAAGTACCGGTATGCCATATCATATACCGGCAGCACCGCCTGCCCGGCAAGCAGCATGACCATAAGAATGATGCCGTTTATCTCCCCCTGATAGATTAATCCGGGCAAAAAGAAAAGCAGCGGCAGATACATGATATTAAAGGCTGCATATTTAATCAGCCAATAAAGCTTCTGACGACTGATCTTCTGCTTCATACCGGTCAGCCGGTCAAAGGAGTATTCAATAACAATCAGATACATCCCCATCACAGCAAAGGTTATGCAATAGAACTTATTCGGTGCCAGGATCAGCCCCAGAAGGATTGCAGCCAGGTAAAAGCCAAAGCCATACCGGATACTGCTTTCCCTGATCGCTATTCCCACTCCGAAGGAAGCCGCTCCCAATAGAAATAAGGTGTTAAATTCAAATATTCCGCTTAATACAATGAGCAATACGGTTACAGCAAGCAACAAACCCAAAAAAGCCATCTTTTTCGCGTTTAGCAGCATGAAATCAGATCTCCTCCCATACATTCGCATAAGCTATCGGCACACCACAGATCGCAGCACAGATTACCGGCATTATAGCCGCCATTTCCCGAATTATACCGGGTACTGCTGTATCTCTGGTTCTGCCATTGCAATTGGTTATACAAATTCGAATACTCCGGATTGTTCGGCTCCATTCTCATCGCCTGGGCGATGTGATCATTTGCGGTAACATTATTACCGATACCTGCATTGGCAATGGCACTGAAATAATACCACCGCGCACTGCGAAACCCAATTCCGGAAAGTACATTCAAGGCCTCACGATATCGGCCTGCATTCAGATATCCGGCAGCCGCATTCAGCTCCACGGAATCATTGCCTCCTCCGGCAGAACCGGATGGTCCGTAAGCCGCCGAACTGCCATAGGAGTGATACCCGCCCTCTCTTTCCTTCATGATCTGCTCATAAGCTTCCTGAACCTCCTTGAATTTCTCCTCGGCAAGACCGGCCAGCGGATTATCCACATAGGAGTCCGGATGATACTTGCGGCTCAGCTCACGGTATGCTTTTTTTATTTCTTCATTTGATGCATTGGGTGATACTTCAAGTACATTATAGGGATTCGATATCATGATCCTGTTCCTTCCTTTTATTTCTCTCTTTTTGTATTTCATCAAATTTTGTCCATACTCCGTCATATAATATATTGCGGAGGATATCAATATCCAGCAGCCAGGGGAGCTTTTCAAATTCCTTCGTGCATTCAGCCATCATCATCGTCAGAATTCGGCGGCATTCCTCGTCCAGATTCTCACGAAGCATAAGCGTGGCTTGTGTAGCACACTCGTTATTTTTCTGTTCCTGCAGCAGCGGATTATAGCTATTATGCTTTCTATCCTTTTCCATATCATCATATGCATCGAGGATATAGATATACTTACCAAGATAAAAACCGATTTTCCGAAGTCCTTCTTCCCACCGGTCCTGACGGTATACAAACAGCTCCGCCATCAATTCTCCAAAGCAGCGTGACACAAGGTCAATGTTGGTCTCATTACGCATTTCACACTGCCCCAGCGCAGCAAGACTATCTTCGATTGCCCTGCATTGTCTCGGGTACTGCCGGCTGATCTTCTTATAATACCCTTTTAGCATCCCTGCTCCAGCCAATCCGGCAGGATTTTTCTCGTCCTTCCAGTCATCCCTCAGATGGTGATAGGTAAGCGCTATATTCATTGCTGCCACATATCCGGTTATTTCATTCACCAGGGAATCATGCTTTTTCACCGGATGCACCAGGCACCGGTTCTGAAGCTTTACTGTCTCGCTTTCATAAAGGGAGGTCAGCAGCAATATAAGAAAGGTCATATCATAGGATAATGTCATCTGTCCGAAACGTCCGTAACTATCCTTTAAGGTTTTACATAAACCGCAATAATATGCCTTATATTTATAAAAATCCTTCATCTTCAATTCCGGTTTATACACATTGACATAACCAAACATAGCATACTCCAATCCGGAACTCTAATTTTTACGATAACCTTAACAGGCTTTGGTAATCTCCCGGAATTTTAACAGTATATCATAGTTTTTTCATAAGTAAAATGGTTCCGGAATAAAATCACAGAATTTTAATAATTGCCTAATCTTATCTGCCGATTGCTCTGATTGTACCAAGTGCTGTTTTGCGCAAGGCAGCACTGATTTCCTTTTATTGCCTTCTTTTCTTCACTAATAGAAAACCAAAGGCAGCACCGCATAAACCGCCTGTAATATGCGCCACATGTGCGATGCCGTCAGCAGCCGCCCCCAGACTATCCGTAATCTCACCGCCCAGATAGATGATTACAACCAGAATCAGGGTGATGGGAATCTTGCCGTTATGCATCCCCGCTGCTGAGGAAAGAACAATCATCATAAATACAATCCCACTGGCACCCAGCAGGGCATTCTGCGGGTATAAGACCATATAAATCAGTCCGGAGATTACTGCGGTAAAAACAAACATCTTAAGAAGTGTTTTGGAACCGTACTTTTCCTCCAGCAACGGTCCAAGCACCAGAAACAGAACCATATTACCGGCATAATGCTTCCAATCCGCATGCCCCAGCACATGCCCGAACAGCCGGACATAGGTCAGGGGATCCGTAAGCGGTGCCGGATAAGTACAAAACAACAGGGATGTGGAGGCATTCCGGGTGAGATATCCCAGTAAGACCACAAAAAAAGACAGGATCACAAAGGTCAGCGTTACCGGTGCGTTATATTGAAATATTCCAAGCGATTTGTTTGTATCAATTTTCCTCATAGACAATTCCTCCAGCAGTTGTTTCCTTGTTCTGATCTTTCGCTCCGATCATACGCTTGCAAGCAAGCTTGCATAACGCTTTTTATTATATCATAATTATTTTCGTATTGCATTTATAATAAATTATGCTAAACTGATAATGAGTCATCACTCACAATCGATCCATTTACTCAATTAAGGGAGGGACTGAATTTGAAGGATCTTTTTGAACGGATACCCGAAGAGAAGCGAAACAGAATTATTAATTCGGCCATCAACGAGTTTGCCACCTTTGGCTACCGGAATGCCAATACCAATACCATTGCACGCAAGGCCGGTATCAGCATCGGAAGCCTCTTCCAATATTTTGATAATAAGGAGGATTTGTTCCTGACAACCGTAAGGCATTGCTCCGCCCTCATGCAGGAATCCCTTGAGAGTATTATGGCTGATGAGGAGGATATCCTGCTTAAGCTGGAAAAGCTGCTCCGGACCATTCTGAAGCATTCCCGGGAAAATGCCAATATGATACGCTTATATAATGAAATGGCAACCCAGAGCAATTCCCATATCATCTGTGAGGCAGTGAATGACCTGGAGGCAGTAACCGCAAAACTCTATTCCCGTCTAATCGCACAGGCTCAGTCTGCAAACGCCATCCGGCCGGATTGTGATCCCGGTATGTTCGCCTTTCTTCTGGATAATCTGTTAATGATGCTGCAATTTTCTTATTCCTGTGATTATTATAAAGCCCGCTTTCAGCTCTATGGAGCAGAGAATATCCTTGAGCGGGATGATTTTGTGATTGAGCAGACATTGAGATTTATCCAGACTGCTTTCTCCCCGGCATTACCGGATACTTGATACACCGGAATTGCTCTGCGTCCTGTCCACCGGTACATACGCAGAACCAACGCAAACAGGAAGTATTGTCCGATATCTCCAATTTCTGCCCTGTTTTTATCTGTTTTGTCCAATATCCCTTTGTCAGCGAATATGTTAAAATAAGGTTAAGCTTGTATTCACAACACATCTATTCCTCCCGTCAATGAAGGGAGGATCCAATGTCAAGAATCAGAAAATTCTTATTATCCATTCTAATTTGTACAACCCTGCTCTCCGTACCCCATCTCACTCCACCAGCCTATGCCAGGGCAGATTCCATTCATTTCGTGATACTTTCCCAATACAAGGCAACAATGGATATCGGTGAGGAGCTTTATGTGATCGCCATAACCACAAATGGTGCGCTGCCTTCCTGGAAAAGCAGTTCCTCTGCAATTGCATCTGTCAATACCTATGGAAAGATTATTGCCAAGAAAGCAGGCACGGCAACAATTACCGCCAAGATTAAGGGCGGCGAAGCCTCCTGCACGGTCACCGTACGAAAAACCCAGCTCAAGATCAGTGATACCTCCATCTCTCTGGAACGGGGAGGCACCCATCAGCTCACCACCCAGTCCTCCACCCGGACTCCGGTAAGCTGGAAAAGCAGTAAAAAGAGTATTGCAACAGTAAATGAAACCGGCAAGATTACCGCTATAAAACCGGGAGAAGCAACCATTACTGCCGCCGCTGACGGGAGTACCCAGTCCTGCCGGATCATTGTTAAGACTCCGACCGTAAAGCTAAGCCAAACAAAGCTGAAGCTATTCCGGGGTCAAACTGCAAGACTGACTGCCTCGGTGTCCTCTTCGGTGTCACCTCTTTGGAAGACCAACAAGAAAAGTGTCGCCACTGTGGATGAAACCGGTAACATCACCGCGGTTAAGCACGGAACTGCTGTAATCACTGCTACTGTGGACGGTGTATCCCACAGCTGTGAGGTGACCGTAGCATCTCCTGCAATTCAATTAAGCAAGAATGAACTGCAGCTTGAGGTCGGCGGCACAGCCACTTTAACCGCTCAGGTCTCCTCCGGGAATCCGGTCAGTTGGTCTACCAGCAACGAGAATATAGTTACTGTAAATCAGGAAGGCATTCTTACCGCCTTACAGAAAGGCCGGGCATATGTCTATGCCAGCGAGGACGGAACCAAAGTCCGGTGCACCGTATATATAACCGAATGTGAATAAGCTATGGGGAGGAATAGATGAACAGGCTTGCCAAAGGAACGCTGCCCTCCTTTTTAACGGCAGCAAAAAGACCACAGCACTGCGGCAGTTTTGAAGATAAGGTGGATAATCTATCAGATAATCCGGTTTCCCTGCCGATTGTGATGTGGTCTTGCTTATTCCTAAAAATCAGGATTTAGTTTTAAATATTGAAAGGAACAAGTGTTTAATGAACTACCATGAACGTAAACTATGTTCTGATCTACGGTTCTGTTTATATGTCAAATGTTTACAAGCAAGTTTACAGCATATTCACTACGCATTTTTGCAGCATATTTATTGCGCATTATTCAGCATATTCACTACGTATTATTGCATCATAACACTACGGTAAAAATCAGAAGCAGCGCAGCCACCACCCCAATGGCAGTCAGCCCAATCCTAAACAGTCGTCCTTTTATCATCCTGTTCTCCAAACGGCTGCTTATGGTATCACACTCCATAGCCATATCATCCGCATCCTTATAACCGCTGATTTTACGAAATTCCTCCGCCGCTGCTTTGTAATCCTCGGCCTTTTTTGCCCTGTTCTTCTGAAGCAGAGCATTTTTATATATTTTCTTCCGGATCTTCTTCCTGGTTTCCTTCGCCAGCAGCTTACATTCTTCAGCAAGCTCCTGTGCTTCCTTATAATCCGCGATGGAAATGAATTGCTTTGCTACCTTCTTATACATATCCAGCTTCTCATTGCAGGTTGTCATACAGCGGATCGCCTTCTTCAGCCTCACCAGTCTCTGATACTTCTGTTCCTTGGTCATGTCAAGAACTTCCTCTTCAACCGGCAGCTCTGCAGCAGGCTCCTCACTGGCGGCCAGCGCGCTTTCCGACACCTCCTCCAGCAGATGATCAAAATCCTTTGGAATAAAGCGGTGATAGATGGTATGACCATAGTCAAATTTAATACAGTATCGATAATGATCCGCTGCATTATCCTTGAAATAAATAACGTAATCAAACTCATCCGTAATGCTTTTCTCACATTCCACCTGATCGGAAAAGGTATGAAACACCTCCAGAATCTGCTCCAGCTTGCAATCATGCTTTTTGACCGTATCAATGAATGCCGTCAAAAAAGGATTCTCCTCATAAGTCTCATGCACATACACCACTCCTGCAGGCGGTATCAGAATGCAGTACCTGTCCGCATTACGGCTGATCTTCAGCCTGCCTAATTTATTTTCAACCGTACCGGCAAAGGTCTCCAGCACTTCATCCATTTTAAAGGGATCCTCCAGCTCCACCTCCAGAATATTTGCCAACGATCTCATTGGGTAATACAAGCGGATGGTTTCCTTTTCGAATCCAAGCTTAATCTGTTCTTCCTTTATGGTATCGCAGATTACTTTCTCCAGCATGCTATAATTCATTGTAAAATGTCCTTTCTATTTATACATAAAGCTTCTTGCAGATATTAATCATAATCCATTCCCGTTTGCTTCACAGATACCCTTCACGGCCTTTGCCATTCATCCCTTGATCCGATTGATTTATGCGGGACATCTTCCTATGGGAAGATATATTTTCTCCGCATTAATCTTACCATTAATTATCCAGGGAGACAACTGGATTCTGCAGAGATCCGTTTCTCTCCCTGACCTCTGTAGTTAAAGTTCAGGCTGTAACCCTCTATATTCTATAGAAAGACTTCTATTGATAAGCCGATAAAATTAGCCTCCAAATATATGGACTTAATCTATCCAGCATTGATTTTCCCTGATTTTCAGTGCAAATATCTTACCCTGATTATTACTGTCCTTCGCCTCATGAAACTTAAAAAGTATCCTGTCATCCTCTGCCCTTCCCAGAACCTCTATCTTACCTCTTGTGTTGGACAGAACATAACGAAAGCTTTTGCCCAGGCCATTCATCTTTGCCTTAGCTGCTTCCACTATCTCATATCCCCGATGCAGCGGTACCTGAAACTGGTTTTTAACTCCGCTGACCGGTCTGCATTGGAAAACATAATAAGGCCCGATCCCCCACCTCGTTAACCGGTTGACCAACTCTGCCAGTATCTCGGAATTATCATTGACTCCATTAAGCAGCACTGTTTGATTCTTAACCCCTAAACCACACTCTATCAATGCACGAACCGCTCTCATCGCTTCTCCGGTCAGCTCCTTGGGATGATTGAAATGAGTTATGACATAAATTCTCTTCTTCTGATTGAATTCCTTAAGCAGCTTTAATAAATCCTGATCCTGATAAATTCGCATGGGAAATGTAACCGGAACCCTGGTACCAAAACGGATAAAATCAAGATGCTCAAGCTCAGATAATTCCTTCAGATATTTTCGTATTGTATCATTACTATTCAGGAAGGAATCTCCTCCTGAGATCAGAACATTGTTCATTTCCTTGTGCTCTTTGATATAGGATATGATATTGTCCATATGATGGCTGACCTCCATGCTGCTTAAGCCGACCAGCCGCTTGCGAAAGCAATGTCTGCAATACATTGCACATTGATTGGTTGAAAGGATCATACCTGTCTGCTTATACTTATGCTGCAGACCTGCGGTAATCGTATTATCCGCTTCTCCGCTGGTGTCAAAGCTTCCTCCCAGCTCCGTCTCCTTTACTGACGGAATACTCATCTTTCTGATGGGATCCTCCTCATCCGATGCATCGATCAAAGATAAATAATAGCGGGATACCGACATCGGATGTGTGTCAATCAACTGCTTCAGCAATAACCGCTCTTCCTCGTTATATCTGATTTGTAATACTTCTTCAAGCTCTTCGATTGTTGTCATATTTCTTGCGAGTTCACTTTCCCAATTCATGCATTACCTCCTTAAGAAAATGCTGCAGACATGTACAGCAACTATGAGTTTCATCTTTATTTTAACAAGGCAATACAGCTATGTCAATTTTTTACCATATTTTAACATGGTTATATAATATCGTTTCAACAAAAGTTTAATATGACTGTGCGCGAACAACTAGGGCGTATCACTTCGGGCCAAGTTGGCCCGAAGTCCCAGTCCAGCGGAGTCGAATTTGCCGTACAATGGTATGGACGAAAATGGGACAGATTTTCCTTTATCCTGTTCTCCGTTTTCGGCAAGGCCATGATACGGCAAAAATCCAGACAGTCATAGGTTTAAGAGTAGAGATTTTGCGTCAGCAAAATACTACTCGTCCCTGACTGGCTGGATAGGCGTAGCAGTGTAATTTGAGAGTAATTCTGCAATAAGGATAAACCCCTTATATCCTTTTACGGGATTGTTCTTTATGGAATCTGTTTGACTTCGCATATGCTCATTTTTTACACAATATTTTCTCCCAAAATAATCTTTGGCATTGTAGTTAAGCATCTATTCCATCGTTTATAAAAATGTTCCAACCCCAATTTAGATACTCTTGCATGAGTTTCTTCGTCCCTAACAGTCCAATGTAAAACATATGTAACCTTACCAACAAATCTTGTTAGGGCAATTGGTAATTCTCCTTGTTTTACTGCATTGAAATCAGATTGGCGATGTGTTCGCTTAATATATTTAACATCAATAACACCGTCCTGTTGCATATAAAACTCTGCAACTTCTCTCATTAATACTTCGATTTCATCTTGCTTTTCTATTTTCGCCTCATAAATACAAATTTCATTAAACATATAACCACCACCTC
>JAEZFH010000263.1 GCA_023437885.1 Bacillota bacterium
CCGTACAGGCGGAGAGCCTTACTATAGTGCGAACTCCCGATACGGTCTTACAGTATTTGTCCGGTGATTTTAACTGTACCAATGCCGGAAGGGGTTTTATTACGGTATGTCCCAGGCTCCTTGCCAGATTAAAACCGCTCCCGTCCGAGCCAAGCTGTGGCGAAGCACAGCCTCCGGCTGCAAGGATCAGGCTTTTGCAGCAGTAAGACCGGCTGATATTCTCCGGAAGCTTCCGGGTAACCACGGTATAATACGGCTTTCTGATCTCCACAACCTCCTCGGAGTACAGATAAACCACACCCAGGCGGGCTCCTTCCATCAACAGCACCTGCACCACACTGGCAGCCTGCTCCGAATTGGGATAATAATAACCCTCCCGTTCTTTGGGATAAATCCCTAATTCATCAAAGAACCTGAGGGTTTTGTTAACATCAAAACAAGACAGTACCTTCATAGCAAATGTACTGTCATCTGACCGGTAACAAGCCGGGTTTTGATGAAGATTGGTAAAATTACATTTTCCGTTGCCGGTTGCAGATATTTTTTTACCTGCCTTATCCTTGTGCTCTATCACAAGCACCGAACTTCCCTCTCTCGCAGCGGCAATCGCAGCGGTTAAGCCGGAAGCTCCGGCACCAACGATTATTACGTCATATTTCACCTGCGCAGCCTCCCATGAACAAATATAGAACAGAATCAATGACAGAATTATATTTGTTTCATTATATTTTAACAGAGGCATTATTTCAAGCACTTCTTTGTTTTTATCGTTTAAGCAGATTGCTTTGTATCAGCTTGCAGACAATTTTGCATCAGCAAGCGGATCGTTTAATATCAGCTTGAGAAGCTTTCCAGAAGGGAGTACAGCTCTTCCAGGCTGTTCACATAGATTCCCTGACTCAGAGCAATTCGGTCCTCCTCCGGCAAATTGGCAGCAAGTATGTGGGTATAATTAAATACACTTTTCAGATCGCTGTTATATACCACCACATAGCCATCCTTCACTATAATATAAAAACGGAAGGGAACAAAATCTTCATTATAGGTCTTCTTGATTACAATCTCGGTATCGGAAAACCGCACCAATTCATAGGAAATCAAGCCCTTGTTATATTCTGATAAGGGCAGATCACTCATAAAGGTAGTAAGATATTCCTCCACCTGAGCTCTGTTCAGACCAACCAGATATGCGGGAGGGTTAAGCTCCTGGGTTTGGGTTTTATCCGTTTTCATATTGTAGATCTCAAGAATATATTTGGTAGTTGGCAGCACCGTAGTTTCTGACTGTTCGTTCACCGCTACGGTTTCAGAATCCGTTTCTGTTACCGCAGGTGTGGGCTTCTCCACCTGAGTCAGCGCAAGCAGCTGATCCTTGCGTTCAATCGCCTTCTGGTTGAATTCATTTAATGCATGTAAATAACTCATATAATAGCATACACTGAACATGATGCTTAATACTGCAAAGCTTCCGAGATAAATTATCGCCTTTCTTAGCTTCATACGAGACCACTCCTTCGGCTTAATTATCTCCAGAATTTACTTATTTATACAAGCATCTCCTCCGTATATTCATTACATCTGCCAAATCATTCGTAGAAGCCGTCGAAGGGAAGGAACTGCGGAAGGACATGCTATCCTTTACTTCCGACTCCAATGAATCCATAGGAATTATGTGAGTAGATAGAACAAGCCGACCCCATTGACATGGTGATATCATGGGATTCGCTTGTTCTATCTATTATTAATAGATCTTTATTACCTAAGCTTCTTCTTCATTTCAATGCTGCTGACGGGGATAAAAGGAAAAGGAAGTTAAATGGTACTTGCTTTTGACAGCCCAATCACATCTGATTACTTCCTTCTCCGCCGTTGATTTTTCTGATATTCCCATTGCTCTATTCTCCCATATATCTCTTCAACAAATTTAAATTATATATGTTCTCAATTTCATCTGCCTTGAGTTGCTTACTGAACAGATATCCCTGGATATAATCACACCCACTCTCTCTTAGCTGAAGATATTTATCATACTCCTCAATACCCTCGGCTGTAATCTTCAGCTTCAGGCTATGGGCAAGGGAGATGATGCTGTCCATAACACCGATATTATCCGATAATAGAAATTTATCGTTAATCGATTTATCCAGCTTAATCTTATTGACCGGAAGGTAGGTAAGGTAACTCAGGGAGGAATATCCGGTTCCAAAATCATCCAAAGTAATCCGCAGTCCCGAGGCTTTCAGGCCCTGCAGAAATTCCATGGTCTGAATATCATTTTCCAGGAAGATACTTTCTGTTATTTCAATTTCAATATATTCGGGAGAGATATTGTATGCTTTTAATAACCCTATTAGGTAGGAGGTATATTCTCTGTCCCTTAACTGTTTGCTGGAGAAATTTATGGAAATTACCTTTTCCTGAAGGCCCTTTTTTCTCCATGCATCCAACTGCTTTACCGCTTCCTCGGCGACCCATCGGCCGATGGCTATGATATGCCCCGTCTCCTCGGCCACCGGAATGAAAGAGCCCGGGCTGATATTGCAATCCTTCAGGCGGATTAAAGCTTCCAAACCAACGATCTCTCCCGTTCTTGCTTCCACCTGCGGCTGATAGCAAAGATAAAAGCCCTCCTCCCGGATGGCCTGCCGGAGGATACCTTCCAGCTCCTTCTTTTCTCTTATCTCATCCTTCATGGTTTCCTGGTAATAAATATAATTATTCTTGCCGTTGTGCTTTACTTTATACATCGCTGCATCCGTATTCATAATGAGCTGATCCAGATTATCACTGTCCTCCGGATAGCGGGTGATACCCATACTGAAATTAACACTGTTTTCAATCCCGTCGATCACGAAAGCTTCGTTGAAAGTCTCCTGAAGCTTCCGTATATATGCATCAATCTCTTCCATCCTCCGAACCTTGCTGATCAAAATCAGGAATTCGTCTCCGCCAAACCTGGCACAGAACATTCTATCATCCAAGATCTCGGTAAGTCGCCCCGACATTTCCTTCAGTAACCGGTCACCGTAAACATGCCCCAAGGTATCATTAATCGCTTTAAAATTATCGATATCGAGCAGCATTACCACACCGAAAGAACCCGTTTCCAGCTCATAGGAAAGCTTTTCGACAAATTGCAGACGGTTCGGAAGATTGGTCAGATAATCGTGTTTTGCCATAACCTCTATTTTCTCATATTGGGCTTTCAGCTCCTCTTCGGAAGCGGTAAGCTCCTCGTAGGTTGCCACCAGCTCTTCATGGCTCTCTTGAAGCTCCTTCTGCATTTTTCTGCGTTTCATGTTATCCATGGACAGGATAACCATCAATATGGATAGGAAAAGGAATATGATTCCGGCACCGATCAGAAATTTGCGGTAACGCTCCAGCGGAGAAATTTCCTTGTTGTACAGTACGGCCCCTTCCGGTATGAGCTTTTGATTAATCCCGTATTCCCTGATAATTTCATAATCGAAGATATAGTAATAGGGTGTAACCTCCATCAATGCAATGGTATCAACCGGCGTTCCGGTCAACACCCGGCAGGTAACCTCTGCTGCATATCTTCCCATACCCTCGTAATCAATCATCTTTCCGCCCAGCAGTCCTTTACCGATTCCGCCGACACTGGCACGGTATACCGGAACTCTTGTATGCTCCTTCAGAAATGCAAATTGCTCTTTCAGACCAAGATACACTCCCGAATTATCCTGGTTCATGCTTTGAAACAGAACAATACAATTACTATCAAGCGCTTCCAGCCTGCGGCCGAACTCTTCGAAGGTATCCTCGGAGACATTAAAAGCCTCAAAATTCAAATCCGGGAAAGCCAGAGCTGCTTCTTCCAGCTGCTTCTGATCTCCCTGTCCTGTCAGTGTTCCGTCGACAATGCCGACTACTCTCGTAGCCTTGGGATTGAACCGGCATGCAATCGCGATATTCTCAATCAAGGAAGTCTCCTCAATACTGCCTGCCATATACGGGTTGGCATCCGCTCTTTTCGCTCTCTCCTTGTCATTGATTCCAAAAAAGATAACCGGTACTCCTGCAAAAAGCTCCTCCTGATAATCCATCGCAAACTGCAGTGCTGCATCATCCCCAACAATAACCGCATCATACGCGGGAAGATTTTTCAGCTTATAAGACAGGCTAATATGGAAATAATCAATATTTTCCTCCGCGGAAAATCTCTTTGTATCCATATATTCCAGATCCAGGCTGGCACCCTGGGCTTCCAGCACCGACTGCATACCCCTGATCTGATCCGGTACAGTTACAAAACTTTCACTGTAGGAACTGATAAAAAGAATGTGCCTGCCCTTCAGCTCCTGCTCATCTTCGGAAGATAATTCTTTGCCGGAGGCAATCCCCGGATAATGCAGGGCAATCATCACCGTTAACACACAGATGCTTGCCCGCAGTATTAAACCTAAGAGTGGCACGCTTTGCGAACCACACTTAGGTTTAATCAAGCTGAAGAACGTTATATTTCGGTTCATCCTTTCCATGTTCATGCAATTCTCCATTCTGCCGATGTATCTCCTTTGAGGCACCGGATTAGTTTTATCTTAATGTGAGGAAGGTCGTATTTTAACCGGATGAAATCAGTGTCTCATCCGGTTGGTCGCTCGCATATTTCGACGTATAACAATATATTTCATGTTATCTCTACAATCAGTATAGCTTATTTTCCAATTATCATCAAGTGAATCTTACATGTTTTGGAACGAACCTCCTGACAATGACATAAATCCGGACCGTCCCCAGCCTGCCAATTGAACATAAAGTAAATGATATAAAATACCGGGATCAGACTCCTATCCTGCTGGAAGCCTGTCCCGGTAAAATTATTGTTGTTCAAAAAGTTGTCTATAATAAATGCAATTTTTTCAATACCCCAATGATTGCTCCGCTTTTTGGCAGGAAGCCCATTTCTTCTTCCTCTATCCCTTTCATAAAGATCAACAGTATAAAGTACACCAGGAGCGCCAGTAAAAAAGCCAGCAGAGTGGAAAGCATCATATTGCCGGTCCATAACATAAGCCCCAGATATGCAAAATACGTTACAGCCCCCATCAACCCCGCACTAACAACCGGAATGGCAAAGGTCTTGATCAGTTCCTGCTTATAATCCAGATACGTTCCGATTGCCAGCCAATTCAAGATACAAACAACCATCGGGAAGGTAACATTGCCGATCACCAGCGCATAGGTGCTTAACGGTGTAAAGTAAAGCAGCAAGAATACCACTACTACGTGGACTCCGAGGGATATAGCGGAATTGATTACCGGAATACGCATGCGGTTGATGCCCTGCAGAATCGACGAAGAAACCGTAGAATATGCATAGAATACGATGGAGATGGATCCAAGCATCATCAAATTAGCGGATAGCTGGTAATGATCCTTAAATACCAGAGTCATGAACGGAGATGCCAGAACTCCCATGCCCACCGAAGCCGGGATTGCAATAATCATATTGAACTTAATTGCCGCATGCACCTTATGCCGGATGGAATCCACCATCCCTCTGGCCATGTCTGCGGATACCGTAGTAACAATCGCAGCGCCGATGGAGGTTGCATTGGCAACCGGTACATTGGTCAGTATCCGGTATTCGCCGCTGTAAATACCAATGAGAGTATTCCGGTATTTTTCAATATAAAACTGACCTGCCGCTGCTCCCTCCGCTAATAAAACCGGAAGATCAAAGGATGCGATTTCTTTTTCCTTCATAATATGACCGAAAAGGGAGCCGTCAATCAGACCACTGATCTGATACACCGTCTGACTAAGAACAATGGGTGCGATGGTCATCAGGAGGAGACGGAAAAGTTCCGGATAGGTTTCCCGGCTGGAGGCAGTATCATGCTTCATCTGCCTGTTCAGCACCGGCTTATATACTGCAAATACGAAGAGCAGGAATATCAGTGCAATACAGGCGCCTACAAAGGTACCCAGCGTTCCGCCCGCCGCACCGTAAGAAGACATGTTCGGAGCTGCGCTGTTATTCTCGATCAGAACCCAGGAGGCATATACACTGACTGCAGCATTCACAATCTGCTCCAGTACCTGGGATACTGCTGTCGGGATCATGGTATTTTTTCCCTGGTAAAAGCCACGCAATACTCCCATCACGGAAAATACAAATATGGTAGGCGCTAATACCTGCAGAGGCAGTGCCGTATCGGGACTGTCAAATAATAATACGGCTAAGCCATTTGCTCCAAAGAAGATAGCCAGGGTGGCGATCAGCCCTATCCCTGCGGCAAAAAGCATAGCACATAAAAAGAGCCGGTATGAATTTCGGTATTCCTTCTTAATTCTTCTGACCGCAACCAGTTTGGATACGGCAAGGGGTATGCTGTAGGAGGAAAGAATCAAAGCCATATTGTATACTTCGAAAGCATTGGAATATAAGCCCATACCCTCTCTACCGATAATTCGTACCATGGGGATACGGTAAAGCAGCCCTATGACACGGACTAAGATGGAGGCAACTGCCAAAATGCTCCCCTGTATCAAAAAATGATTGCTTTTACTTCTTGCTGACATGCTTCTACTCCTTTTTCATAACTGTATGCTTGTTTCTTTTATCCTGTGCAAATTCAATTACTATCTGGCTGAAGGCGAAGGCTTCCGGCTGCAATTAACTCTCTGTTTCCTGTCCAAGCCCTTCTTACAGCTGTGCTTAGCTTAATAAAATCCTGGCTACTTTATTACTACATCTTCGGTACGGTCCCTGGGAAACAGGGTGATATAAGTCTTACCAGGATTGATGCTAAGCTCTTCCCCAGCCTCATTATAGTAGCGCATCAAACGGTTGGCTTCGTTTTTCTTCCAGGTAATGTTCATCATCTTACCGTTGGTAATGTAATATCCGGTACCGCTGGCATTTTCCAGCTCCATGGTCTGGTAATCGTTGCGGTCAATATCCCACTCTTTTACAAATTGGACCAGAATATTCTTAAAGGTCAATTGCTTGCCTGTAAGGGAATCCTTATGAGCTCCTCCGAACTGATAGCGGTAATAAAGCTTATCTGCGGTATTATATTCAAAATAGGGCTTCGTATAGGAAGAAAACCCCAGGGTTAGCTTATTCACTTCATTGGACGAGGTGATATCCGTATCCGTTTCATAAAAGGTATAATGGGGTTGGAAGCCCTCGGCATACTTAGTTTCGTAACCCTTTTTTTCGATTCCCTTTCGAATTCCATCCAGGGAGGCGAAGGCATTATGAGGCGCCTTCATGGTTTTATCACGGTAGAATACGGTGGTTCCGATCCCGGTCTCACCGTCCAGATTATTAATTCCCAATTCCTTAATCTTGGCTGTGGCATATTTTGTCTTGCCATAATGAATATAAATGGCATCATATTCATCAGCGATACTGACAAAATAATGACGTGAGCTTCGGGTAGAACCGATCCGGTCTCCGGTGTAATTCTCCCCGATTCCCAGCATTCTGGTGATGCCGCCCTCAACGATGCATTCATATACAATATCCGCCTGGCTGATACCCCATTGGTTTGACACGGTCTTAAAGTTACTGAACTGAAATGCAAAGGGTCTTTTTGTACCGATCTCCACCGGCACCCATAAGCCGCTCAGGTAACTTCTCATCTCTCCCTCGTGACCGATGTCCTCCGGTGTAGGTGAGGCTACCTCTGCGCCGGGTGTGGCGCTGGGCTGCTGCGTTGCCTTATTTGCATCATATTGATTTTGATAATCCTGGATCACACTTCCGTTGCCCTTCTTCTTACATCCTGCCAATGCTGCCAGGATAAGTACGAGCAGTAAATAATAAGCTAATTTTTTCATGAATAGTTCGTACCTTTCTTATGAATGTCGTTATCAATGAAGTTCATATTACGCTGAAGCTTAGGAATATCCAACTTCTGTTTCTTTTGGCATCTATTCCGATTACTGCAATATTCCTGGGAAAAGAAACGGAAATGATATCTTTATCATTCCTTCTGCAGGCTTTTTATCCGTCTGATGTAATTCTGATACAAGATGGGGATTCGCTACCTCAGAATCTGAAGCTTGTCCAATACATCCTTTTGCTTCTCCTCCATGCTTCTGCGTTCTTCCTCCTCCATATGGTCAAAACCAAAAAGATGGAACATGCTGTGAGCTGTTAGAAATGCCAGCTCTCTCCGCAAGGAATGACCGTATTCGCAGGCCTGTTCTTTCGCCCTTTCAAGGGAAATCACAATGTCTCCCAGCAGCAGTTCTCCGGTCTCCGGATGAAAATAATCCGCAGTCGAAGCCTCCAGCTCTGTGAAATCCCCCGGAATCTCATAATCAATTACCGGAAATGAGAGCACATCCGTAGGCGCATCCATATTTCGGAATTCCTGGTTGATTTGCAGAATCTGCTCATTATCGGTCAGCAGAATACTAACCTCGGCCTCATAGGGGCAGTCCACATAGTCCAGGCACGCCTCGATAACGCTCCTCTCCATGGCTTCATAATCAAAATCAAACGACTCTTCGACTTCATAATCAAAATGTATTGTCATAAGCAGCTCCCGTTTCTCTTCCGCCGTGCGGTGTTATTCCAATCATATGTACTAACTATTCTTCACTCATGAATTCGTTCAGATAAAACTCCTTCAGCAGCTTAAAATCCTTCAGGGTCAGCCCGGACTGATCAAAGGTTCCCTTATCCATCCGCATCTGGAATATATTATCTATAATCTTTTCCGGTGTAAATTTGCGGTCCTCCGTTTTGGATATATAATCAATCGTGGATACTACATTATCTGTGAGCATTACTATGGCAGCCTCTACCGAACCGGGCTTGTCATACTTGATATTATGCTCTTTTATAATCGCTTTTAATTCCTTGGGAAAGGCATAATCTTCAGCAATTACCAGACCTTCCTCAATATAATTCTTGCCGCCTATCTTACCGATTTCATGATACATTCCGCCGGCGTAGGCCAGCTGCTCCATGGCTCCGATCTGCTTTGCGGCCCGGCCGGATATCTCCGCTACCAACAGTGCATGCCCATAAAGTGTTTCAGAATAGGCTTTTAATCTCATCACCAGCTCATTCTCCGGTGAACAAAGTACATCATAGCTGGAGCTGGTTCCAATGATCCGGTCCAGATCCATCGCACCTTCTTCCTTGGATAAATCCTGGGAGGCAGATGCGGCCAGCTCCTTAACGACCAGATTCTGAATACTGAGCTCCGGCGCCAAAGCATCATAGACAGACTCCTTATTATCTTCAGCATTCGTATCTGACTGCAGCCCGCCAGCCCATTCCCCTGACTGCTCCAATTGCTGCTCCCCGGCTCCGGCTGTCCTGCTGTCATACAATACACTTAGTAAAAAGGCTGCTACCAATACTGCCAGAATACTGAACAGGGAATAGAGATAATTATAATTTTCCTGGGAATCAAAAATAAAATTATTGATAATAAAGGACAGGGTTACATTCGTTGACAATACAATAATCATTGCATAAATCACCGTGGTCTTGGTTCGGAGTGCACCGGACAGCAGATTCATGATAACACCGATGATCAGAATATAGATGATAACCTCCGGCTGCAATTCACAGGTAATCCCCAGAATAAAGGACAGGCTGAAATGAAACAGCAATCCCAGCCTATTGTCAATCACCATGGCCACAAACAGTCCGCCAAGCATCCACAGACTGTAAAGATAGGGCTTGGGAACCACCAGCAGAAGGAAGATAGAGCACAGGTAGCTTAAGGTAATCACGGTTTTGGCCAGTCTCTTATTGAGGATGGTTTCCGAATACAGCCGAATATAAAAAGTAGCAACGGTGGTCAGAATCATGATCAACACCGCTACCTTGGCTATCTCAATTCCTGGTATTTTCCAGAGAATCCCCGGGAGAATCGCTGCAATCATTGATAAAATCGGCAATAAGGTAATAAGGATAGAATGATTGCTCTTCCTATCCCGAATTTCGATGTTTGCGGTTATGTTATTTATATCAACTGTATCTGCGCCTGTTCCCTTCTTACCTGCTTTCATTTCGGCTTCCCCTGATCTTCTCGGATTTATAACTTAATTGTCTTATCCCTTTATGATATTCCTTTTCCGAGGTCTTATTCTCGTACCGCTTTTGTTTTTCTTCATAGTTATCGTAGGCCTTAACAATTTTTTGTACCAGCGGATGTCTCACCACGTCCTGGCTGGTCAGATAAGAGAAGCCGATATCATCTATTTTACCAAGGACCTTCAATGCAACATCCAGACCGGATTTCTGTCCTACAGGCAGATCCTTCTGGGTCTGGTCTCCGGTGATTACCACCTTGGAACCGAAGCCAATTCGGGTTAAGAACATCTTCATCTGCGCCGGTGTCGTATTCTGCGCTTCGTCCAGGATAATAAAAGCATTCTCAAGGGTACGTCCTCTCATGTAAGCAAGGGGCGCCACTTCGATTAATCCCTTTTCCGTATTCTTTAAATATGCTTCCGGCCCCATGATCTGATACAGGGCATCATATAAGGGACGCAAATACGGATCCACCTTGCTCTGCAAATCACCGGGCAAAAAACCCAATTTCTCGCCCGCCTCAATTGCAGGACGGGTCAGAATAATTTTGCTTACCTCATCGTTCTTAAAGGCGGTAATACCCATTGCCATGGCAAGATAGGTTTTCCCTGTTCCGGCCGGACCTACCCCAAAAACGATCATCTTTTTTCTGATCTGGTCCACATAGGTCTTCTGTCCAAGTGTCTTCGGCTTGATCGGCTTGCCGCTGATGGTATGGCAGATTAAGTCCTTATCTATCTCAACAATGGCACGCTCTTTATCCTCATAGCAAAGAGAAATCGCATAGTTTACATTCTGCTCCGTGATCTGATTACCCCGCTTCGAAAGCTCCAACAGCTGCAGAAACACACTTTTGGCTTTTGCCACCTCTTCCGCTGATCCTACTACCTTTACTTCGCCGTTTCTGGCAATAATCGTAACATTAAAAGCCCGCTCAATAATTTTTGCATAAGCGTCAAACCCACCAAATACATTCTTTTCATGTTCTGCGGGGATATCAATGATTGTCTCCATTATGCTCATCCGCTGCTTCTATCCTCCACTCATTTTCTTGTATTGTTATATATTCCCATGCCGGCTCCTCTACAAGAATTCTCCCTTTGGCAATACACTGATTATTTTCTATCGTTATTTTCACATTATTCTCATTTATCTTAACATCATTCAGGGTTAACCGGTTGAAATATCTTTCCAGCCGCTCCTTTGCCCGATTGACTGCTTCTGCCTCGGTAAATTTACGCTTCTCCTCCATATATTCCCGGGTGGTTATTGTGCCGTATCGGATCGGAAGGTAAAAACTGTCAGTGACATGGAGCGCTTTTTCGTCTACAATTATATCATACATGTCATAGGAATTACTAGGATTATATAAAAATAATTTCTTACCGAAAAAGGTAATATAATAGCCTTTTTTCTCGCTTTCTGTATAATTCTTATATGTATAAGTCATGGAAAATGCATCCTTATAATCATAATAGGAGCTGCATCTGATATCTGCATCCGCTACGGTGGGTTCTTTTCGCAGAACCTCCTCAAAATCACTCATAATCGTAACAATTCCGAATACCAGGATATCCCCCTTTTTAACTACATCGCCTGTTTTTACTGCAGGCGTCCCGGAACGGGTGATAATTTTTTTGATAATTGCGTCCTTCGTGGCGACCATATGGCTGGGAGCAATGGCAATTTTAGCCGGGGCCGGCATATTCGTCTCCGTAATTTTAATAATCAGCCTGGTGCCCTTGATTTCGGCGGATACCCATCCGATGTCCTTATAGGTAAGGCGGATCGTCTCCTCTATTTCCTGGCAGTTTACTTTTTTCTTCTGTATTCCGGTAGAGATATGATTCTCCTTCAGAAAATAAAGCATCGCTTCCGGGGTATATTTGGAACCTCCCTGAATGCTGATATCCCAAATGAACAGGGACAGGATATAAATCAATACCATACATAACAGTATTCCCGCAAAAAAACCGGTACGTTTACGGTATTTGTGGAGCAGAAAGACCAGGCCGGTTTTCTTTTTTATTTTGGGGACGATCTTTGTTTTCCTGGCTATGGGCTTCAGCTTTTTATAATTCTTCGCCAGGATATGAAACTGGTAGCCGGCTTCCACCTTCTTCAGATCCCAGATAAATATTTTTTTATTGCAGCACAGATTGATAAAGCGCTCCGGTGCCACTCCACTGATTTCCACACAAAGGATGCCTCTGATCCAGTTCAACAGCTTCATTAGCATAGGACTTCCCTCCCCATGGACTTATGTAGGCATCATTGGTAATAGATCGCATGAATGTATCCGGTAACCCGCATCTCATCCTCGGTAAAATACAGGATATCCAGTTGTTTCCCTTCGATACAGACCTTGCACTGCTTTGTCTGCACCTTAATTTTATCCCCGTTATATTCGATAATCCCCTTGTAATTCTCAATGCTTAGTTCATTTCTACCGGTTGCCGTGATAATTGGTGCACCGGCCAGAATATCGGCCGGAATCCCCAGACGATTCGAAACCTCTTCCGCATAGGAGATCTTTTCTTCTCTTTTTTCCTTCTTCTTCGGCTGTAGGCCTGAATAAAGTGTATTTTTTGCATCCTTTTTGAATTGTTTATGGGATGATTTCAGACGTTCCTTCATAGCACCTCCATTCTGTTGCCGTCCTGCGGCAGCACAAACCCCGGGATGCTGGTCTTTTCAGCATCCTTTGCCTCCATTCCAGTCTTTCATCAGAATATATCGATATCCTTCCAGCCTTAAGCTTCCGGTATTGTTTTGCCATATCTTTAACCACTGCATAGCTTCCATGAATGAAAAGCCCGTTTAGCAGGCTTTCATTCATAATATATGAAATTTGCGGAAGAAGTAGACTATTAATTAAAGAGTCCGCTGGCGGACCCTTTGATGCTGCACAGCTGCCGTCAGGCAGCATCCGGAACATAAGACGTACTTTCCAGTAAAGCAAAAAACTTCCAGTAGATATCTACTGGAAGTCTCTTTCATAAATACATATTAATTTTTAATTTAGATTCTTTTTTAATCCAAACGAGGAAAAGCTTCGCTTTTTCTCGTTAAAAACCAGCGGAGCTGATTTTCAAATTAATATTTACGCTTTCTGGCCGCTTCAGACTTTTTCTTACGTCTTACACTCGGCTTCTCATAATGCTCCCTCTTACGGATCTCCTGTTGGATACCTGCCTTCGCGCAGTTTCTTTTGAATCTGCGGAGAGCACTATCTAATGTTTCATTGTCTTTTACAATTACATTTGACATATTCTCACACCTAACCTCCCTCCAGTTGTGTATTGTGCGTAAACAACTGTTTGGGTATTTTTTGAATAGCACTAAAATGATTATAGCATATTTTTCAATTTCGTCAACCTATTTTTGTTTTATATGCTCATGTAAGATTCGGTTTCCTATATTATTACGTCCGTTTCTTTATGTTTGAGCAAAGGAAATGCGAAAAAAAATCGGAAATTACTTTTGGCATTTCTTTATGAAAACGTGAAATAATTGACATGATCCCTAATCCAGAAAATTTATTTAATCTGGTTACCCAATACAGTCTGTGCAGCAGAAATTACGGAATCAATGCCTGCCGCATTCTTTCCTCCTGCCTGTGCCATGTTCGGCCTGCCGCCGCCACCGCCGCCGACAAGGGCAGCAAGTTCCTTAATCAGGTTACCGGCATGAGCACCCTTGGACATCGCACCGTCCGTAGCCATTGCGAGAAGATTCACCTTATCCGGAGCGGTTGCGGATGCAAGAAGAATCACACCCTCTCCTAACTTCTCCTTGAGCTGGTCACCAAGGTTACGAAGCTCGTTCATATCCACATCTGCCAGCTTCACCGCTAAGAGCTTTACTCCCTTGACCTCTGTTACCTGGTTCATAACATCCCCCAGGGCGCTGCCCGCAAGCTTACTCTTTAATTTCTCGTTTTCTGATTTTAGTGCTTTGATTTCTTCCAGATAATTCTCAATTTTATTCGTCAACTGGGAAGGCTCTGTTTTGGCTGTTTTGGCGGCTACATTCAGCTCCTTCTCCAGCTCTTTGTAATAAGCAAATACACCGTTACCGGTCAAAGCTTCGATTCTTCTGACACCGGCAGCGATGCCTGTCTCAGATAAAATCTTAAATACGGTTATTGCGCCGGTATTGCCTACGTGGGTACCGCCGCACAGCTCCTTGCTGTAATCTCCCATGGATACGACACGGACATCATTAGCATATTTCTCACCGAATAATGCCATTGCTCCTTCCTTCTTCGCATCCTCAATATTCATGATCTTAGTATCTACTGGCAGTGCACTTGCAATCTGTTCATTTACAATTGCTTCTACCTGGCTGATTTCTTCCGTAGAAAGGGCCGAAAAATGAGTAAAGTCAAACCGGAGCCGGTCCTCGCTTACCATGGAGCCGGCCTGTTCAACATGGGTTCCCAGCACAGTGCGAAGAGCTTTCTGCAGCAGATGGGTGGCACTGTGGTTCTTAGCAGTCGCTGCTCTTTGCGCTGCATTTACCTCCAGGTTCACCTGCTCACCCAGCTTAAAGATACCCTTTGTAACTGTACCCACATGTCCTATCTTCCCGCCGGGCAGCTTAACTGTATCCTCAACCTCGAATTCCGCAAGGATGCTGTCTGAATGACCAGCTTCTGCAAGGAGACTGACCTTTTCTCTGCTGCGGATTACACCGGAATCCGCAGCCTGTCCGCCGCTGGTTGCATAGAAGGGGGTCTCCTTTACGAGAACGGTTCCTCTCTGTCCTGCTACCAGTTCCTCCGTCAATTCGGTTTCCGTTGTCAAGGCAATGATCTGCGAGGAACAGGAAAGGTGCTCATAACCCACAAATACAGAAGTAAGAGCTGCATCAAGCTGCTGATATACCGTCTCTTCCGCTCCCATGTAATTTGTTGTTCCACGGGCACTCCGGGCTGTAACCCGCTGTACCTCCATTGCGGCACGAAATCCCTTCTCATCCACGGTGTACCCCTTTTCTTCCAGTATCTCTTTGGTAAGGTCCAGGGGAAAGCCGTAGGTGTCATACAGCTTGAATACGTCTTCGCCGGACAGCACTTTCGTCTGCCTTTTTTCTAATTCCTTTTCCATCTCAGCAAGGATACTGAGACCCTGGTCTATGGTTTTATTGAACTTCTCCTCTTCAATGATGAGAAGCTTCATAATATATTCCTTCTTCTCCTCTAATTCAGGATAGCCGTCCTTATGCCCATCTATTACAACC
>JAEZFH010000278.1 GCA_023437885.1 Bacillota bacterium
GGATGCACCCTCCGGAACAGCGCTTGCTTTGGCGGATGTAATGAATGAGGTACTGAATAACGAGTTTGAATACAAATATGACCGTTCCAAAGAGCGTACCCCCAGAAACAAGAAGGAAATAGGAATCTCAGCGGTACGCGGGGGAACGATTGTGGGTGAACATGAGATTATATTTGCAGGTACGGACGAAGTAGTTGAGATAAAGCACACTGCTTATTCCAAAGCGATTTTTGCCAAAGGAGCCGTTCAGGCAGCGAAGTATCTGCCCGGTAAGCCCGCCGGAATATACAAGATGAGTGATTTGATGAATGAAAGAGGCTGATTGCCTGTAAGTGATATATAAGGCTTATAACTTCCCGGAGTACGTGTATTCGTACGAAGCCGGAGCTTATAGGCCTTTTTTTGTTACCGGAAAAAAAGCTCCGGTAACCATTCGCCAGCCTGGTAAATTTATGGTTTTTGTTCACAAAATTTTCGTAATTATTGTGTATGATTGTTGGTATTGAGAATTTGGTTTGCTTGTATGGATAAATGCTGCAGCTTAACCATAGGGGCTAACTGGAATTTTAAGCTGAAATGATAAGGAGGAAATGATTTTGATTGAGGTAAAAAATTTAGTAAAACGTTACGGCAATCATACCGCTGTGGATCATCTGTCCTTTACTGTCGAGAGAGGGCAGATATTGGGCTTTCTGGGTCCCAACGGTGCTGGAAAAACAACTACCATGAATATTATCACCGGCTATATGACAGCTACGGAGGGTACGGTCACGGTCAATGGAGTGGATGTAGCCGAGGAGCCGGAGGAGGTTAAGAAAATGATCGGCTATCTGCCGGAATTTCCGCCCCTGTATCCGGATATGACGGTCCGGGAGTATCTGGTCTTCGTTGCGGAGCTGAAGAAGATAAAAAAGGCGGAGAAGAAACAGATGGTCCAGGAGGTTATGGATGCAACGAAGATTGCACCGATGGCGGACCGGCTGATCAGGCATCTGTCCAAAGGCTATAAGCAGAGGGTTGGATTGGCACAGGCAATCATGGGATATCCGGAATTAATCATTCTGGATGAGCCTACGGTCGGACTTGATCCGAAGCAGATCATTGAAATCAGAGAGCTGATTAAGGAACTGAGCAAAAAGCATACAATCATTCTGAGCTCCCATATCATGCAGGAGGTCAGCGCAGTCTGTGATACCGTAATGATTATTGACCGGGGAAAGCTGATCCTCAGCGACAAGCCGGAAAACTTAAGCTACCGGCTGGGTGCCACCGGCGGACTCCGCTTATCGGTCAAGGGCAATAAATCCGACATCGTGAATGTCCTGAAAAGGGTAAGGAGCATCAAAAAGATCAAGGAGCAAAAGGCGGTCAGCGAGGGAGTAATTGAACTCACCCTGTACTGCGGCGAGCAGGATGATATCCGGGAGGAAGTGTTCCATGCCCTCTGTGACGCCAAAACTCCAATTCTTGAGATGCAGTCAATCCGAATGAGTCTGGAGGATATCTTCCTGAAGGTAACCAATAAGGAGGAGCCGACACCCATTGAGCTGAATGCACCACCTTCCTTTGAAGAGGAAGAAGAGGATGGAACGGAGGAAATAATTATGAATCAAGAGGAGGAAGACCGGGATGCTGGCGATTTATAAAAAAGAGCTGAGAGCCTATTTTACGTCAATGACAGGATATGTGTTCATTGCTATTTTTCTTGTAATTATCGGAATCTATTTTTTGATACAGAATTTATTATATGCTTCGGCAAATCTGGAGCAGACCCTGTCCTCATTTACCTTCCTAATCGCCCTTCTGATCCCCCTGCTGACGATGAGACTGATGGCAGAGGAGAATAAGCAGAAGACGGATCAGCTGCTATATACCTCGCCGGTTACCGCCTCCTCCATTGTTATGGGCAAGTTCCTGGCGGTATTTACGATCTTTGGATTTGTGCTCTTGATGGTGTGCACCTTCCCGCTGATTATGAAGATGTACGGCAGTGTGCCCTTTGCCAGTGCGTATTCGGGCATTCTGGGCTTTGCGCTTCTGGGAGCCGCTTATCTTAGTATCGGGCTGTTCATCTCCTCCCTGACGGAGAGCCAGGTGGTGGCAGCAGTAATTACCTTTATTGTATTCATATTTACTATTTTTATGGATGCAATTGCCGGTGTTCTTCCGACCAGCAACAGTGCGGCTGTGGTTATATTTGCTGTTCTTTTGCTGGCGGTCTGTGCACTGATCTATCTTATGGTCCGCAATGAGACCGTTGCCATAGGTATCTGGATCCTATGCGCTGCCGGCCTGGCAGTAACCTATTATCTGAGGCCGTCTCTGCTGGACGGTTCGGTGGTTAAGGTATTCGGCTGGTTCTCAGTGCTGAAACGCTATGATTCCTTTGCATACGGCACCTTTAATGTTGCATCGGTGGTTTATTACCTGAGCGTCGCCTTCTTATTTCTCTTCCTGACAGTGCAGATGATTAATAAGAAGAGATTTAACTAGGAAAAGGAGAAGAAAACCATGAAAAATAAAAGAAACTTTTTTGGGAAGATCAAAGCCTCCTTTTCCGGGAGGAAATTTCGTGGAAGAGCATATATTACCGCAGTGACTGCTGTGGTGTTTGTAATAGTACTGATTGTAAATATGCTGGTCTCCCAGCTGAATATTCAAATTGACCTAAGCTCCCGCAAGCTGTACACCCTGACAGAGGATACGAAGAAGCTGGTGTCCGGTCTGTCCGAGGATATTACCATCTATTATCTGGCACAGGCAGGGAACGAGCAGGATATATTCAAGAAGATTGTGGAGAAATATGACGGTTTGTCCGACAAGATTTCCCTGGAATACAAGGACCCGGTGCTGTATCCTACCTTTGCAAAGGAGTATGTGGAGGATAAGATCAGTGAGAACAGCCTCATTGTGGTGAATAATGCTACGGGCCGCGCAAAATATATCGACTACAGCGATATGCTGGTTCAGGAAATGGATTATAATACCTATACCTCTAAAACCACCGGGATTGATGTGGAGGGTGAATTAACCTCAGCCATTCAATTTGTTACCAGTGACGACCTGCCAGTGATGTATGTGGTAGAAGGTCATGGGGAAACAGAGAACGGAACCGCCTTCGAGGAAGCGGTTGGGAAAATGAATGTTTCCATGGAAACCTTAAAAACCCTTTCCACAACAAGTATTCCGGAGGATTGCGGGCTGCTGTACATTAATGCACCTACCGCAGATTTTACTGAGGAAGAGACTGCGATGATCAAGGATTACCTGGCTGCCGGAGGGGACATGATAGCTACTGTTAATTATAAGACGGCAGGACTGAAGAATTACACCTCAATCCTGGAATACTACGGAGTGCAGATCGGGAATGGTATCGTATTTGAGGCGGACCTGAATATGCTTTATTCCAATAATCCCATGTATCTTCTGCCTCAAATCCAAAGCCATAAGATTACCACCCTTGCCAAAAACTCCAATATTCCTGTCATCATGCCGCAGAGCGTGGCATTGAAGGAAGCGGATACGACAAGAAGCTCCCTGACCTTTCAGGAGCTTTTGACTACCTCGGCCTCCTCCTATGCCAAAGCTCCGCAGAATATCACAACGGCGGAGAAGCAGGAGGGGGATGTCCAAGGACCGTTCCGTGTAGGAATGCTGGCAGAGGATACCTACCAGGGGGCAGAGACGAAGGTGGCCGTATTTGCAACCGAGTTCACCTTTGCGGATGCAACGTTGGGATATGGAAACCGGGATCTGTTAAGCGGTACGATAGGTTATCTTGTGGGTGACAGCGCCTCTACTCTGTCCATTCCCACCAAAAGTGTGGAAGCGGAATACATCTATCCTTCACAGGCAGAAGCCCTGGCCTGGGGTGGTATCATTATAGTTATCGTTCCGGTGGCTATTCTGATCACCGGTATTGTTATCAGTGTAAGAAGGAGGAGGAAATAATGGCAAAAAGAAAGAAAAGAAATGCGCTTACGCTGATCTCTCTTCTTTTGGCATTGACAGCCCTGATCGGGCTCTACCTCTGGTACAGTAACCGGGAGAAAGCTACGCCGGAAGAGAGTGAAGCTGCCGATATCGCCCTTTCCTCCATTGAGACCGAAGATATCGTAGCTCTGCATTATATATACGGGGATACGGAATTGACCCTGGTTAAAGAAGAGGACAGTTGGGTATCCGATGCGGATAAAAATCGTCCCATCAACCAGGACCGTGTGAAAAGCATGCTGGGTGTAATCGGTAAAATCAGTGCAATAAGATTAATTGCAGAATCGACAGACCGGCTCAGTGATTTTGGGTTGGATCAACCGGTGTCCTTTCTTCAGGCAACACTGAGTGATGCATCCGTAATTACTTTGAAGATAGGGAATAAATCTGCTGCCGGGGATGGTTATTATGCGTTGGTGAACGGGGATAATAAGGTGTATTTACTTAGCTCCTCCTATGGCTCCGGATTGACGTATACGGATTCGGATATGACCTCGGTTGCGGAGGCACCGAAGATTGAGGCTGCCAATATCCGTCATATCAGTATCGATCTACGGGATGGTGAGGATATTGAATTGTTATACCGGGAGGATAAGGAGCTGGATAACAGCAATGCCTCGATGTTCCCCTGGGTCCTCCTGAAGCCATATCCGCAAGTCTATACCGCGGACAGCCAGGCAGTATCAACCCTTCAGGGCAACTATACCTCCTATGATTATATTAAATGTGTCGAGTACAGTGCAAAGGATCTGGGTGCCTATGGCCTGGATAATCCCATGGCGACCATTGATCTGGGCTATGTTGAGGAAAGAAAAGAGAAGCTGAAGGAGCCGGAGAAGAATTCGGATACAGGAGAAGAGATAACGGAAAAAACCTATTATGATGATAAGGAATTCAAGCTGTTCGTCGGCAATCAGGATGAGAGCGGCAATTACTATGTTAAGGTCAACGGCAACAGTGCAGTCTATACTTTGAGTAAGGATGCCGTTGAGAAGATGATAACCGTAGATACCTTCTCTCTGCTGAATAAATTTGTCGCAATACCGAACATCGAACAGGTCGATAAGGTTGAGGTTAAGGTTGGCCAAACCGTATATACCATGAGTATGGAACGTACCTCAGTGAAGAATGCGGAAGGCAAGGATGAGGTTAAGACGGCGTATTTCTATAATGGAACAGAAGTAGAGGAAGATGCCTTCAAAAAAGTTTACCAAGGCCTCATTTCTGCCAGATACGATGCTGAAATCAAGGAGGAGACCAATACGGACAGCAGCAAACCGTATCTTACGGTAAGCTTCTATCTGAGTGATGCCGGGAATACGGTTCTAACGACCTCCTATCTGCCCTTTGATGACAGCTTCTATATTATTCAAAACGGCGATGAGAGGCGGTTTTTCGCAGACAAGCGGAGTATTGATGATATCGTGAAGGCAGTGGTTGAATTCAAGACAAAAGAATAATCGTAATATTGCATACTAAAGAAAACAACAATACAAAACAAGCAGTTTAAAGCACTTCTCCGGAAGTGCTTTTCTCAAGTGTATTAAGTTATTATTGCTCTGAGCCTGAAACTTGTACGAATATAACTTCCATTGACATAATATATTAGCATAGGAGATAATGTCCGGCGGCGTAATACCGGTGCATGGATGCGAATGCGCATTGTATGTACACGCAGATGAGTATGAATAACTGGCACAAAGTGCCGATACCATGAATGCTTGTGTTCATGGTATAATATCGGTAGACATGATACCGGTGCATACGCATGCATGCGGACGGCTGCATGCCGGTCGGATGCGAGTGTACATAATCACTATGTCAGTAGGTTAATCAGGACCTGGAATAGGAGCAGCTATGAGTATAAAGAGAAAGCTTATATTGATGGGAGTATGTATTGGCATCGTAATCATTGTATTTACGGTGAATGTAATCCGGGGAATGAAGGGGGAAACAGAGGATAAGCCGGAGGATACCGTGGTCCAGATGGACGGAATTACGCTGGCAGAGACCTTTCGTCTGCTCAGCTTCCTCGAATATAATAAATCAGAAAGAGAGAGTCTGCCGTCGGAAATTACCTATACCGACAAGACGATGTCCGGCTGGTATGACAGTTATGTGAATGCGGCATGGAAGATGGGGCTCATTGAGCGTGAAGTATCCGTATCTCCCAAGGAGGCTTTGACCTACGGTGCCTGTAAGGATATCATGGATAAGCTTCTGCTTAAGAATCCGGATTATCAGGGGATCTATGGGAAGATATCCTTTGACTTTACTAAGGCCGGAGAAACGATGCAGCCGTGGGAATTCCTGGAGCTTTATGAAGCAATTCTCGGGATGACTCCCCCGGAGGAACTCAGGATTCAGGAAGCTACCCTGCTGGTGCTTGGGAATGAGGCCAGAACGGATGGTGCTGACCGTATGGTAACGGACCAGGGAAAATATGAATATGCTCTTGCAAAAAGCTATGAGGAAGCTTATTCCGAGCTGGAGCTTAGAAAGCAGAGCCTGCCTGTCCCGGAGGAGAAAGAAGTGGCAAGCCGGGAAGAGGGGAAGCAGACGCCGGCTGCAGCTGGAAGCGTAACAAAAGAGTCTTCTGTTACCGGTTCCGGAGCACCGGAGCTTATTGCAAAATATTTGGACAAAGGGATCAAAGCACTGGTCTGCGATCAGGAGCTGATCTATATCAAGGCAATCACTACGGAAAAAATAGTCTTACATAATGTATGGATTAAGCAGGGAGAAGGAATGCAGATTGATGCCTTTATCAGCGGGCTGGATAAAAGCTTTTCTGCGCAGTCCAAGCTGTCTGCGTCCATTGAAAAGGTAGTCAGCGATATCACGATAGAGAATCAGAAGGTTGTCAAAATACTTCAGAAGCCGGAAATGATCCAAGGAAAAGTATTGCAGACCGGAGACGACTTCATTGAGGTTGAGGGCTACGGTAAGGTACCTCTGGAGGAGGACTTTAAGATATATAAATTATACGGCAAGCTTACACAGGAGCCTACAAGCAGTATTCTGGTCGGTTATGAGAATACTGATTTTGTTGTATCTCTGGGAAAAATCAGCGCCGCCCTGATAACGGAAAGCATTAAGGCGGAGAACATCAGGGTGCTTCTTATGACATCAGGCTATCAGGGCTACAATCACGGAGAAGCCCGTCTGACTGCCTCCAGTGATTTTATCGTCAGCAGCAAGAACTCGGAGAAAACCTACAGCAAGGGGGATACCCTGACTCTGAAACCGGGAGATAAGCTGCTGAAGGACGGCAGATTATACATTAAGCCTGTCGAGGAGGATGCCAGGGTGGAACTGCTTTCCGTTGACCGTTCCGATGGTCATCCTAAGTACCGGGGAACGATCGAAATCTCGGAAGGGGACGAGGGACTGCTGCTTGTAAATGAACTTCCTCTGGAGGAATACCTTTATGCAGTGATACCCAGTGAGATGCCCACCTATTATGGCCTGGAGCCGCTGCGGGTTCAGGCAGTATGTGCCAGAAGCTATGCATATAAGCACCTGCTTGCCAACAGCCTCAGCAGATATGGGGCCCATGTGGATGACAGTGTCTCCTACCAGGTCTACAACAATATTGCCGAGAACGAGGATTCCGTACTGGCGGTAAAGGATACTTACGGGAAGGTGATAGAATATGATGGCGAGGTAATCACCGCTTATTATTTTTCCACCTCCTGCGGACATACCACTCAGGCTTCCGATGTATGGTCCGGCGGTACCGATTATCCCTATCTGGTAGGAAAGCTGTTATATTCCGGAGAAGAGGGAGAGGGTGCCGAAGGGCAGCAGGAGCTTGCGGGAAAATACGAAGATTTATCCTCGGAGGATTCCTTCCGGAGCTTTCTAGGGGATGAGGAGCTGACCACCTATGACAGCGGTTTCAATTGGTACCGCTGGAAGGTAACCATGAAGAAAAAGGAGATTGCCAAGATAATAAACGAAAAGCTGTCCAGAAGATATACGGCCAATCCGGAGCTGATCCTGACAGAAACAGGAAAGGATTCGGGCGGTAATGGGATTTATGAGAGTATACCGGTGGATACCGTAGGTGACATTGTGGATATCTCAGTCCAAAAAAGAGAGAGCAGTGGAATTATCTCCGAGTTGTTAATCCGGGGAAGCAAGAATACGGTTAAGGTGAAAACGGAATATAATATCAGAACCTTATTGGCACCTGTCTATGATACGGTGATCCGTCAGGATGAAAGCAAGGTGGAGAACTTAAGCCTGTTGCCCAGTGCCTTCTTTTTCCTCGATAAGGAGGAAGCCGGTGACGCGCTAAAGAGCATTACGCTGACGGGCGGCGGTTACGGACATGGGGTCGGTATGAGCCAGAACGGTGTAAAGGCTCTGGCAGATTCCGGAAAGGATTATGAGAATATTCTTGCTTATTTCTACGAAGGAACGGAGCTGGGTCTTATCTATGAATGACCGGATCCTTACCGGATCTGCGGTATAATAATTTGATCTTTTCGACAAATGCTTTGTTTTCGAACAGAAGATTGAATTCCGCGCCCAGGAATAAAAGATACATGCAGAAATACAGCCATAGCATAAATAATACGATGGCGGTAAGGCTTCCGTACATGGAAGCATAATTGGCAAAATTATCAATATAATAGGAAAATGCATAGGAAAACCCCATCCAGCCTCCGGAGCACAGCATGGCTCCCGGAAGAGCCCGCATGATGGTGGTTTTCCGGTCGGGAATTACGATATAAATCAGCAGAAAGAAGACCAGCAGGGTTATCAAACCTACG
Organism: Bacillota bacterium; assembly: GCA_023437885.1. Taxonomy (GTDB): domain Bacteria; phylum Bacillota; class Clostridia; order Lachnospirales; family Lachnospiraceae; genus Mobilitalea. The sequence continues at coordinate 8,775 of JAEZFH010000278.1, forward strand.
ATGGTCCTTAAGCTGATGATTAAAAATGCGGTGTCCTCAATTACGGGGAGTTTCTGTCCGATCCAGAAATAAAGCCGGTTTCCGAAGACAAAGAGTATCATAGTGGTAATCACCATAACTGCGAAAATAAGGGTGTACAAAGCTGCGATTGCCCGCAGGAACAGGCCGTGCCTTGTTTCGTTTATCTCATATACGGAGTTCAGCCCTTTCATTATCGCCAGAAAGCCCTTTCCGGCGGACCAGAGGGTGGTGGCGACGGTTGCCGAGATCAGAGTGGTGGAAGCAGCGGTGGCATAGATTTCCGATATAACAGAATCAATTAGGGCATTCACCGTAGGAGGGAAGACCTGGCTTAATAGCTGCAGCATATTGCTCTGCTCGATGGGAAAGTATTTTACGATACTCAGCAATAGCATAATAAAAGGGAAAAAAGAGATAATGATAAAAAATGCAGCTTGAGCGGAGAAGGCTGCAATATGGTCATCCCTCACTTTTTTGGATAACAGGCCGATTAAACGAAAAGTCGATTTTATCATAGCATTTCTCCAATCCATAAGAAAGCATATTATTTGGAAGCCGGAGCAGGATGAAGGGATCTCATTTTGATGAGAGCCCTTTTATGAAACATGAGAGTGGTTCGCATAGCGTACCGCTTGTTATTTTATTATATGAGATGATATGGTATACTATCCATCCTCTTAATATTAGAAAAGGAAGCCGGCGGCGATTGCCGTCAGAATGGCCCGGGGACAGCCATCCCCAGGCTTTTTTACGGTATACCGGGAGCTGGGCTGCCAGATGTCGCAGACGGCTGTCCACAGAGTAAGAGCAATTTCAAGTAATCCTCATCGGTCAAAATCAGGTTTGTTCCGGTAAATTGCACAGCAGAAGTCAGGCAGACATCGAAAGAAAGACTGCCATCCAGACGTACAGACCGCCGGAGACAGTCATTAAGCCAAAAGGAAAGGAGACAGGATATCCGCACTTCAGTCCGTAAATAAATACTGTTACATATTGAGTCTCCGTAACGGGGTGGAATAAAGATACAGGCTATCCCTATTATACTCCATCACTGTATAAAAGCAAGTACGGATAGGAGGTATTGTCTATTGCTTGTCGAATGGAATAGGAGAAATATAATTGATTAATTAGGTATAATAAGTTATAATATGAGTGAAATTTTTTAACAAATGCTAGAAAAGCTTGATTTTTCTGACTGTTATAGTATGATATCGATAGATACTATAATAACGCGCATGTATGCGTGTGTATGCACATTTATGTGCATGCATATATATGTGCATACTTATGTATGTGTATACACATTTATATGCATACATATTTATGTGAGAGAGAGCATAATCTACCTTAACATAGCGGAGGACCGAATATGATTAATTTTGATGAGGAAATCGAGAAATTCCAACCCAGCCTTGAAATTGAACAGGCAGAGGATGTCATTAACAATAACGATCTAACGGATGTCACTGACATAATGAAGGAAATACTGAAGGGAAACAAGGACAAATAACGAAAAGACTAAAACGGACAGGTGGGATAATATGATTTGCCCAAATTGCGGAAGTAATATGTCAGACAAGAAAAAACGCTGTGAACGCTGCGGCACGGATATGATGCTCTACCGGAAGGTCTACCGAGCCTCCAATCTGTACTATAATAACGGCTTGGCAAAGGTGAAGGTACGGGATTTATCCGGTGCGGTCACCTCCTTAAAAAGCAGCCTTCAACTGAATAAAATGAATATCAATGCCAGGAATCTGCTGGGTCTGGTTTATTATGAGATGGGCGAGACCGTGGCGGCCTTAAGTGAATGGGTAATCAGCCGGCATTTCCAGCCAACCGAGAACGATGCGGAGGAATATATTAATAAGGTGCAGAGCAATCCTACGAAGCTGGATGCATTAAATCAAGCCATAAAGCGGTATAATACGGCACTTAATCTGGCAAGACAGGGGAGCGACGATTTATCCATTATCCAATTAAAGAAGGTCGTAAGCTTAAATCCGCATTTCATCCGTGCATATCATCTTCTGGCCCTGCTTTATATGAAGCAGAAGGAGAATGAAAAGGCAAAGAAATATTTGTATCGAGCTGCGAAAATCGATGTGTCCAACACAACTACCCTTCGGTATCTGAAGGAATTGGAAGCGCCGGACGGAGCGGCCAAGGACATGGATGCCAATCCGGAGGCGGAGCATAGCCCCACCGCCGCCATTATGCCCATATCCTCCTACCGGGAGGACAAGCCGAATATCATAGCGTTTGTCAATTTGGTGATAGGAGTAATCATAGGGATCGCAGTCACGGCGATTTTAATCGTGCCTACCATAGAAAAACGCCGGACCTCGGACCAGAATTCGGATTATGTGGATTTTGGCACCAGTCTTGCCGAGATGGAAAAGAAGGACGAGACCATTGCTTCGCTTCAGAAGGATAAGACCCAGATGGAGCAGCAGATCGAAGAGCTTAATACGCAGCTTGACAGCATGGCTGCCGCAGAGGACCCGGCAAAGGAGTATCAGCCGCTATTCGAGGCAATCCAGGTTTATCTGACGGAAGTAGAAAAACCGGAAAGGAACCGGGATTATTTGGCCTTAGCGGAAGCGCTGGCGGCAATCGATGATACTGCTCTGGAAAGTGAGGGTGCGGTGAGCCTTTTGACCTTACTCCGTGAGAAGGCATATCCGGACGCCGCGGAGAACTATTATGATAAAGGGCATGATTTGTACAGCAACGGTAAGTATGAGGAGGCTATCGAGGATCTGAAGAAGGCCATGACCTTTGACCCGGCTGATGTTAGTACGATCTATTTCCTCGGAAGAGCTTACCACCGTCTGGATGATAAACAGAATGCAGCTTTGTATTACAATATCGTTATCACGGATTATCCGGATTCGAACAGGGCTGATTATGCCAAAAACTATCTGAAACAGGTACAGGAATAGATAAAAATACGAATTAACACAAGATAAGAAGCAGTGGAAAAAAGACGTTTCATGCAGAATGGGGAACCATTCCATAAAAGGTCTTTTTTTCTTTTGATAATATTTCGAAGGGCTTCTAAAATTAAGATTAGTGTATGAAAATAGTTCATAGAGTCAGGAGGGAATAGGACCATGCAGGAAGCGAGAAAGAATGTGGTTGGTACAAAGCCGGGAGAGGAGGGAACCACTTACGATATTTATCAGAGATGTCTGGTAATACGTCTGAATGAAGAATTGGACCATCATAATGCGCTCAAAATCCGCGAGAAAGCGGACAAGCTCATTGACCGCAATAATATCAAGCATATCATATTTGATTTTACGGGAGCAGCCTTTATGGACAGTGCCGGTATCGGAGTAATTATGGGAAGATATCGTAAGGTGATATTCATCGGAGGGAAAACAGCAGTGGCAAATGTCAGCTCGTCGGTGGACCGGATTTTCCGTTTATCCGGATTATATAAGATTATTGAGAAATATGAAACGGTTGATGCCGCATTAAATAACATACAAAAGGCGTAGGAGTGAAGCGCGGCCGGAACTGCATTCCGGTATTCCGGCTGAATTTTCAAGGAAAAGAAAGGGGACAATCAGCGTTATGAAGGATAAGAATGAAATGACATTGGAGTTTGAGAGTAAATCCCAGAATGAGAGCTTTGCCAGAACCGTAGTTGCAGCTTTTGCGGCTCAGTTGGATCCCACCATCGAGGAGCTGGCGGATATCAAGACAGCCGTATCAGAGGCAGT
>JAEZFH010000321.1 GCA_023437885.1 Bacillota bacterium
CTGTATCGTCAGGGGCGGATTCATTCTGAGCGGAATTGTCTTTCTGATCAGGAGAGGACTCCCTGGATATGGCAGCTTTCTTTTTTGAGCCGAATAACCGGTCAAGAAAAGCAAAATCATCATCCTTATAATAAAAGACGGCCAGAAGGAATAATATAACACAGGACACGGTAAGGTAGCTGTCTGCGACATTGAATAAAGGAAAGTTGATCAATTCAAAATAAATGAAATCTACAACATGACCTAAGAAGATTCGGTCAATCAAATTACCTACTGCACCGGCTAATATAAATACAGTAATCAATCGTAAAGGATGATATTTTTTGTCCTGGGGGATCTTAAGATATAAAAAAACAATAAATATCAAGATAATAAAGGTGAAAATACTTAGAAACTGGACCTTGCCGCTCATAATTCCCCATACTGCTCCGGTGTTTTCATGATATTGCAGGCTGAATACATCAGGAATAAAGATTAGCGGGTCTTTATTCATTAGGGTAAGACGTACCCACTGCTTTACCCCCTGATCGATTGCCGCAAGTATGATAAACAATATCAAATGCCTGATTCTTTCCTTCATATTTAATCTCCATTCTTCTGAAGCGCCGTGAATTTAGGCGTCAGCACCTTATTTGCAAAGTATTTTGTATAAATAATTCGTTCTATGAAAATATTGATTTATTACAATAGATTTACGTCAATAGGCTTATCCCCATAAAATCATCGAGGCTTATTCCAATACAGTGTGAATTGCTGTCAGCATTTCATCCTTTGTTACTGTCGTATCAATAATGGCATTACCAATTCCCTTCAATAAGATAAACTTGATCTGTTCGGCATCCATCTTTTTATCCGATCTGGTTACTTCATATACCTCTGCAGCTGATAAATCCTTTACCTTGACAGGCTGTTTAAAATGGATTATCGTCTCAAGAATATCTTCATATTCCGGTTCCGTTATCAAGCCCCGCTGTAACGATAGAAACGAGGCGGCAGCCATACCGATACAAACACATTCCCCATGAAGATAGGACAGCTCCTTCAGCTTTTCTACCGAATGTCCGATGGTATGTCCGTAATTGAGCAAGGCTCTTTCTCCTAATTCTTTTGGATCATTCTCTACGACCTCTCGCTTGATTTCACAGCTGCGATGGATCATTTCCAGAAGAACCTCAAATTTTCGCTGATGGATATCCCCCTCATGTTCTTTCAACCATTGAAAATACAGAGCATCCTTAATCAGGCCATGCTTCATTATTTCACCCATGCCGGAATAATATTCCGATTGCGGAAGGGTCAAAAGGGTTGATAAGTTCATATATACTAATTTTGGCTGATGAAAAGCACCAACCATATTTTTATAGGATTTGAAGTCAACTCCGGTCTTTCCGCCGATGCTGGAATCTACCATAGCTAATAAGGAAGTCGGTATCTGGATAAAACGTATTCCGCGCAGGTAGGTAGCTGCTGCAAAGCCAGTCAGATCTCCTACCACGCCGCCGCCCAGAGCTACAAGGACATCATTACGGTCAAAACCTGCCTGAATGAGCCGTTCATAACACTGGCTGACCGTATCAAGATTTTTACTTCCTTCTCCGGAAGGAAAAACGAAACACTCCACTTTTTTTGCTATGGGAATAAGAAGGTTTTTTACGGTTTCGAGGTAAAATTTTTCCACATTGCTGTCGGTGATAATCATAAATTTGCGGTTAACCATGGAAAGCGAGCTTATCGCCTCGGTCAGCCGGTGAAAACCAGGTTCCAGCAGGATGGTATAAGCTGGTCTGCCATCGTAATTGACGGTAAGTATTTGGTTCATGTCATCAGTTCCCTTTCGTAGAAGTTTTGTATAAATAAAGCATAACCGCATCATAGGATAAGACGAGGTTATGCTATCCTCTTATTGTATCATGATAAATGAATATATAGTGACAACTCAAACGTTATCTTATTTTACATCTGCGTATTATCCTGTGCCGTTGATCCTTAAGAATACAGCAATACTTTCACACTGTGCCTGCCTTTTTTCGTCTGATATGATGTACCGACATAGCGGAACTTACCTAAGCCGCGTACCGACACAACATCATTCTCCTTCAGGGCATAGCTGTTGGACAGAACTTCCTTACTGTTTACAAATACTTTTCCGCCTTCGATTAGTCCGGTTAAGCTGCTTCGGGAGCTGTGGAAGGCTACGGCCAGAATACTGTCCAGCCTTACGGAGGAAACGGTCCCGGTAACCTCGGTATATCGGGGCTCATAATGAAAATCCTGCTGCTCCAGTACACAGGTGCTGACCATCGTATGCTTGATCTTGATCAGATGATCGACGATAAACTGGCTGATGGAGCTATGGGCAAATACAACAGCTTCATTTGAGACAATCAGAATATCTCCGATCTTACTGCGATCAATCCCAAGATTTAATACTGCTCCCAGGAAATCACGGTGGTTTAGGTCATCAGAAAAACGTTGGTTGACAGGGACAACTTTAATGCAGGTTATGGGAAAATTAATTTCTTCTGCATCTTCTATTTGATCGTTTCCACAAAAACAAAGTATTTTTCTCTCGGCATCACTAAAACCTCCGTAAGTAAAATACTTTATCCTTGGCAATTCATTTTTGATTCGCAGGAACAGGTTCTGCTCATATAGATTCAAATAATCCGAGAACATGCATATCCCGCGGTTATAAGCAGTATTCGCCAGGTCGGCAAGCCTTCGCCGTAATAATTGTTCTTCCTTATCCGGGCTCATCATGGCTTAGAATTTGGAATGAAAGGTCGGGGGTTCAAAGC
>JAEZFH010000510.1 GCA_023437885.1 Bacillota bacterium
CAGGTGGTGGATAATTTATTTATTACCAGACATTTAATCCGAGAATATGGGAAGGAGTTCAAAGAAAGGAATCATCTGGGGAGTGTCAGCGCAATTTCTCCGGGGGCCATGGCACAGACAGGAATGGAGACGCTGGAGATCATTAAGGGAATTGTTAAGGAGACCTCTCCCAAGCTGCTGATTGTAATCGATGCCCTGGCTTCCCGGAGTGTCGGCAGGGTGAATACCACGGTCCAATTGACGGATACAGGTATTAGCCCCGGATCCGGTGTTGGAAATAACCGTAAGGCATTGAATGAGGAGAGTCTCGGCACCAAGGTCATTGCCATCGGTGTGCCCACGGTTGTTGATGCAGCAACCATAGTCGCCGATACCCTTACGAAATATATGGAGAAGAGCGGCTTTGATGAACATGATATCAATCAGTTTATAAGTGAAATCCGTGAGCAGCAGATCGAGAATATGTTTGTCACTCCTAAGAATATCGATGAATCCATCAAGCGGCTCAGTGATACTATTTCAGAAGCATTAAATACCTGCTATGCACAAACGGGATCGTAATGAGTAAAAGGTAATAAATCGGATTTTTATGAATATAATGAAGCGTAGTGAACATGATGTGAGCTTGCTCACAAGCATGTGATCGGAGCTGGATATCATGAACGAAGTTCATGATATAATGAAGCGTAGTGAACATGATGCGAGCTTACTTGCGGTCATGCAGCTGCAGTAACAAGATCATGTCCGCAAGCGGACATGATCTAATGAATCAGACTTGGGACGATAGCCGCTAATGGCAGGCGGGAGGCAGGTATGAAAAAGCGTCGTATTCGATTTATGTTTCAAAATAATTACCATAAGAAAAACCGTATGAATATTTATTTTGTACTTTGGACCCTTATTGTAATCGGATCAGTGTACCTTTTAGTCCGGTTTGCCTTGATCTCATTTTCGGAGGAAATTGGTCAAGCTAAAGTGAGTTATCCGGACGCGGCACTTTATTATATAAGCAATCAGGTAATGGAATCGGGGTCATCACTCATTGCATATACAATGGCGGAGGGTGAGGAAGATACCCCGTTTCCCTTTCATTTTCTTAACAATCCCTTCGATCTGGTGAATTTTGTGGAGGGCGGCCCAGGAAGAGCGGTAAGTGCGAAAGAAAATAACATCTATGATTCTTATCTTGCAGAAAGCAAAAAAACTGCTGTTGATTCTTACAAGAATACCGGAGAGGATGCTGAGGCAGCACCGGTAATGAATAACAGCATAGGTTCCGCAAAGGGCGCGGGGATTTCAGCATATGCTCTTGGTGAGGGTATCTTAAGCAGGGAGTATATACTGACCAACGGAGCAATTTATGATGAAAAGGCTTATACCTATTTTAATGCGGAGAAAGGAATGATAGATTCTACGGAAGGGCAGTTGGAGATGACATCCGCACAGGGAGACCTTCCTGAGCAGGAGAGGGATATGCAAGATACAATCGAAGTCTCCAATCCCGGCAATCTGATTAGCTATACCATGGAGCAGATGAAGAATACCAACTTTTTGGTCCGTAATTTTTATATTGTCGATCCGGCTACGAAGGTAACTGAGGAGCTGTTTAATGCGGAGCAGCTGCTGGATAAGGATATGACCATAAAACAGAAGAGTGATGCTCCGCAAATATTAATCTACCATACCCATTCCCAGGAGACCTATTCCGACAGCAGAACAGGGAAAACAGAGGATACGGTGGTCGGCGTCGGCAGCTATTTGACACAGATATTGGAGGAGAAATACGGTTATCAGGTAATCCATGATACCACTACCTATGATATTGTCCATGGGGTATTGGACCGGAATGTTGCCTATAATCAGGCTAAGGACGGAGTGTCAAAGATACTGGAGGAAAACCCCGGCATCGAAGTGATCATTGACTTACATAGGGATGGGGCGGATAAGAGGTCGACCCTTTTGAACGGTAAGGAAACTGCACAGATTATGCTGTTTAACGGATTAAGCCGCGATCAGAACGGACCGATTGCCTACCTTGACAACCCTTATCTTCAGGATAACCTCGCCTTCAGCCTTCAACTGCAGCTAAAGGGAGTCGATAAATATCCCGGATTATTCTATAAGAATTATCTTAACTGCTGGAGATATAATATGCACCTGAAGCCGAAATGCATCTTAATGGAGCTTGGAACCAACAAAAACAGCCTCCAGTCAGCGATGAACGCGATGGAACCCTTTGCAGAGGTGCTGGATGCCGTTTTGCAGGGAGAATGATGCTCAAAACATCAAAATCCTGTGTAGGTGCGTATGGATTTTCTTGCGGTGAAAAAAACTGTGTGATATAATGACAGCGGAGTAGAGGAAAGTGCGAGAAATGCACCCGCACAGCAAGCTCGCTTGCAAATTACAACTTTTTATGAATGGGGTATATCCGGGAAGCGCCCCGGTTTTCAAAACCCTGACGCTTTACAGGAGGATAAATATGTCTTTAGATCAAAGCAGAATAAGAAATTTTTGCATTATAGCTCATATAGATCACGGGAAATCAACCTTGGCGGACCGTATCATTGAGATGACCGGATTGCTGACCAGCCGGGAGATGCAGGCACAAGTCCTTGACAATATGGATTTGGAGCGGGAAAGAGGGATCACCATCAAGGCCCAGACGGTACGTACGGTGTATAAAGCAAAAAACGGGGAGGAGTATATCTTCAACCTGATTGATACACCGGGGCATGTGGATTTTAATTATGAGGTATCCCGGAGTCTGGCTGCCTGTGAAGGGGCAATTCTGGTAGTGGATGCCGCACAGGGTATTGAGGCACAAACCCTGGCGAATGTATACCTGGCCTTGGATCATAATCTGGATATCCTGCCGGTAATCAATAAAATTGACCTTCCCAGCGCAGACCCGCAACGCGTAATCGCTGAAATTGAGGATGTCATCGGCCTGGAGGCCCAGGATGCACCGCTGGTCTCTGCGAAGACCGGAGTAAATATCGATCAGGTTCTGGAGAAGATTGTCGAGAAGCTCCCTGCACCCAAGGGGGACCCGGAAGCACCGCTGCAGGCCTTGATTTTTGATTCAATCTACGATCCTTATAAAGGGGTTATTGTATTTTGCAGAATCAAGGAAGGAAAGGTAAGGAAGGGAACTGAGATAAGAATGATGGCCACCGGCGCAACTGCGGAGGTGGTTGAGCTTGGAATTTTCGGGCCGGGACAGTTTCTGCCGGCGGAGGAATTAAGCGCCGGCATGGTTGGTTATCTGACCGCCAGCCTGAAAAATGTAAAGGATACCCGTGTCGGTGATACCATTACCGATCACACACGGCCTTGTTCCCAGCCCCTGCCCGGTTATAAGAAGGTGCACCCGATGGTATTCTGCGGAATGTATCCCGCAGATGGTGCAAAATATCCTGACCTGAGGGATGCCTTGGATAAGCTGCAGCTCAACGATGCTTCGCTGCAATTTGAACCGGAGACTTCAGTAGCATTGGGCTTTGGCTTCCGCTGCGGTTTCCTGGGTTTATTGCACCTGGAAATCATTCAGGAACGGTTGGAGAGAGAATATAATCTGGATTTGGTTACGACTGCACCAAGCGTTGTATATAAGGTGCATAAAACCAATGGAGAGACCTTTGATATCACCAATCCCACCAATCTTCCGGACCCCGCCGAGATCGATTATCTGGAGGAACCGGTCGTATCAGCTGAGATTATGGTTACAACGGAATTTGTCGGCTCCATCATGAACCTGTGCCAGGAACGCCGGGGAGTGTATCTTGGGATGGAATATATGGAGACTACAAGAGCCTTGTTAAAATATGAACTTCCGCTGAATGAGATTATCTATGATTTCTTTGATGCGCTGAAATCCAGGTCCAGAGGCTATGCTTCCTTTGATTATGAATTAAAAGGCTATGTCCAGTCTGAGCTGGTAAAGCTGGATATCCTAATTAATAAGGAAGAAGTGGATGCACTGACCTTCATCGTTCATGCCGAAAGTGCCTATGAGCGCGGCAGGAGGATGTGCGAGAAGCTCAAAGAGGAAATCCCCAGACAGATGTTTGAGATACCGATTCAGGCGGCAATTGGCAGCAAGGTGATTGCAAGAGAAACCGTGAAAGCGGTTCGCAAGGATGTATTAGCCAAGTGCTACGGAGGCGATATCACTAGAAAGAAGAAGCTTCTTGAAAAGCAGAAGGAAGGCAAGAAGAGAATGCGCCAGATCGGTAATGTAGAGATTCCTCAGAAGGCTTTCATGAGTGTTCTTAAGCTGGACGAAGATTAGTAACAGGATAGAGATAGAACGGACAAGCTGTTTGAATATTCTTGCAGAAT
>JAEZFH010000412.1 GCA_023437885.1 Bacillota bacterium
GGTCTGGCCTGCGGTTGCACCGGCAGCTTCATTGTTGGTGGATAAGGTTCTCACTGCTGGATATTCTGCCGGAGAGTCAACATAATTAATCTTAACGCCTGCTTCTTCTGCCTCTTTTAAGGAAGCATTCACCGCGGTGGGACCATTGGCTGCCAGGAGAATTGCCTGAGCGCCGTCAGCGATTGCATTGTTGATTTTCTCGATCTGCTGAGCTTCGTCTTTTTTATCAGGAGCAGACCATTTGTACACAACATTGATGCCTTCTGCCTTGTAATCCTCCAGCGCCTGCTTGCAGCCCTTGTCAATATTAGCCCAATACTGGTCCATCTGGTCCATTGTAATCAGATATACCTTGTAGCTTTCTTCTGCGGCAGGCTTCTCTGCTGCGGGTGCCTCTGTTACTGTGTCCTTTGATGCTGCGGGAGTATCTGTCTGCTTACTCTCCTTTGAGCTGCACCCCATTAACAAGGATGATACCATTGCCAAGCATAAAATAATTCCTAATACCTTTCGTTTCATTATGAAACCTCCTCTTTTCTATTTTAATAAAAGTTGTATATCCAAACGAGATATCCCCCTTTATTAACACAATTCCTGCGGCCTTCTGCCACGCCAATCCCTAATACTGGCCTGCTTAAGCTATGTAAAACGTTATGTCCGGATTAAGGATTGTTCTTCTTCTCCTTAAACTTGCCGCTGCGGACAATGATATCAAGAAGTACGGATACGATAACGAAGATACCTATGACTATGTTTCTGATTGCAACAGGCGCCCCTACAAACTGAAGACCATTCTGCAATACACCCCAAATGGATGCGCCGATTACCGTACCAAGAATAATACCCTGACCGCCCAGAGTAGATACACCGCCAATAACCGAAGCAGCTACCGCATATAATTCGTAAGAATTGCCGGCATCCATGGTGCCCATACCGCTTGTTGCACAAATAATTAATCCTACGACACAAGCACAAACAGCACTTACGATATAGGCACTGATTGTAGTGGAGATTACATTTACACCGGACAATTTGGATGCCTCGATATTGCTTCCGATGGCATAGATATGGCGTCCTGTACGTGTTCTGCCCAGGATAAAATTACAGATAAACCAGATTACAACCGCAATCCAGATGGTATTGTAAAGACCCAGACTTTTTCCGTAATAGAAGAAATCGCGGAAGCCCTCTGCACCCTGACCAATGGAATCGGTGTTATAATTATTATTTACAATCTGAGCAATACCTCTTGCAATTGTCATGGTACCCAAGGTTGCGATGAAAGGGGGCAGCTTGCATTGCGCTACCAGTAAACCGTTGGCCACCCCTACTAAAAGACATAAAACCAATGTAACCAGCACGGAAACCCAGGGATTCATGCCCTTTGTCATTAAGGTTGCGGAAACCATACAACTCATACCCACAACAGAACCAATGGAGAGATCGATGTTACCTGTGATAAGTACAAAGGATTGGCCAATACCGATTAACAGCACCGGAGCAATCTGTCTCAATAAGTTTGCCGCATTTCTTCCGGAAAAGAAATTAGGATTAAGAATACCGAACACCACACATAAGATAACCAGTCCGACCGCAACCGTTATTACCTGGCCCATACCGCGAATCGATTTTATTTTTTTGAATGAACTTTTCATGATGAATGACTCTCCTTCGCTTTTTATACTGCGGCTGCAGTCTCAATTTTTTTATCAAACCTTGTTGCATATTCCAGAATGGTATCCTGAGTTGCTTCCCCGATCTTTAATTCACCCGTAATCTTACCGTCACACATAACAATAATCCGATCACTGATCCCCATGACCTCAGGCATTTCGGAGGATACAAACATTACACCGACACCCTGTCTTTTTAAGTCGTTCATGAGATTATAAATTTCCACCTTGGCAGCAACATCAATCCCTCTCGTAGGTTCATCAAAAATTACGACCCGGGAGTTTCTTGCCAGCCATTTTCCAACGACAACCTTTTGCTGGTTACCGCCGGATAAGCTGCCGGCATTTACTTCAGGTGTCGCTAATTTGATCTTCAATTCATCCACTGCTTTATTTACCATCTTCGTTTCTTTTCTATTGTTTACAACCCCGGCTTTGCTGCATAATATATCAAGGTTAGGAAGGGCTATATTCTCTCTGACACTTAGCTTTGTACATAGGCCATCCTTCTTCCTATCCTCGGGAACAAGAACGATGCCGGCCTCCTTCGCATCACTGGGCTTACGGATTGTAACCTTATTGCCATCCAGCACGATCTCACCGGATTCCTTTGGATCTACCCCAAAAAGCGCTCTTGTCATCTCCGTACGCCCTGCTCCCATCAGACCGGCGATACCGACGATTTCACCCTCGTATAAATCCAGGTTGATGTTTTGTACCATTTTACCGGCATTGAGATTTCGGACCTCCAGTATTTTTTTCCCGCGTTTGCATTCCACCCGGGGGAATTTTTCCTTAATCTCACGACCGACCATGTTGGCAATAATCTCAGATAAGGTTGTGGATTTGAAATCCATGCTGGTTATGTACTGACCGTCCCTTAAGATCGTCACCCGGTCCACAATATACTGTAGCTCCTCCAACCGGTGTGATATATATACAATACCGCAGCCTTCACTTTTTAACTGATGGATAATGGTAAATAACTCATTGATTTCTTTTGATGTAAGTGCTGAGGTGGGCTCATCCATAATCAAAATTCTGGCATTGGCAGACAATGCCTTCGCAATCTCTACCATTTGCTGTTTTGATACTGATAAATCTCCGACCACCATATCCGGATCGATATCTATGTTTAACCTCTTAAGAATGGCCTTTGCTTCCTTTCTCATTTCTTTATCCGAAAGAAGTCCCGATTTTACCTTTTCCCTTCCAAGGAAGATATTTTCTGCCACGGTTAAATGCCCGCACATATTAAGCTCCTGATGTATAATTGCAATCCCTAATTCCTGTGCTTTTTTTGGCGACATATCATCAACTTCCTTACCAAAGACACTGATATAACCATCATCCTTGGGATATACACCGCTTAAGATTTTCATTAAGGTTGACTTTCCTGCGCCGTTCTCTCCCAATAATGCAAGTACTTCGCCGGTATAAAGATCAAATGAAACATCACTCAGTGCTTTTACACCCGGGAAGCTTTTATTCATATGCTTTATTTCCACAATTTTTTCATGCATCTTATCTAACCCGTCTTTCTTGTTCATATTATTTCCTACAAAGTATAACATCCGAAAACAGTAGGAAACAGGGGGTATTCATTCGACTTAAGGGGACATATCTCGGATTTATGACAGATTGGAGCCTATAGAAAAAAGCATCCCAAAAAAACGCTTAAAGGATGCTTTTCTTCTCATTCCTCTTCTCTATTGGTTATCGTTAGAGAACTTGAAGGCCTTCTCGTATTATAGTAGTTAACTTCTGAAAATAATCTTTTTAGCGCTTGTACAAGCCTTGATATCTTGCTCCGTACTCTTGTAAAACTCCCGGAATTTTTTTGGACAAGTAATAATAAGTTCCGGCATTTCATCTTTCATTGACATTTGCTGCTCCGTTTTCTTTCTGCGTACTTCTCCTATTAACTCTTTTACATGCGCTCCAAATTCAATATAGATGCTTTCTGTTTCCTGCATATTCCAAATCATTTGGTGCAATGAGACAGCCTTCTCATGTTTCCGATAAAAATCCTGGTAAATATAGTCGGTTACATATGGTGTATAAATCGCATATAGCTTCAATATCCCCAGCAAGCTATTGTACAAAGCATATTGACCGGAATATCTTTGCTCGGCTCCATGCTTCTCCGGCTGATAGAGTCTTTCCTTTACAATTTCAATATAGTAGTCGCAAAAATCCTTCCAGAATAATGTATCAATTTCATGCCTTGCCTGGCCAATCTCGAAATCATTTAATAGTCCGGTAACCGTTCTCGTTGTTTCATTTACCCGTTGGAGCATCCACTGATCAATTGGTAATAGCTTTGAAGCATCAAATTTTTCCGGTTTTTCATAATCATTTAATTGTAAAACAGAAAATTTTGCTGCATTGTAAAGCTTTGTTATAAATCGTTTTGAGAGCTTCAGTTCGTCCTCGCTAAAAAAAGTATCCGTTCCAAGTTTACTATTAGCGGCCCAATATCGAATCGCATCTGCGGAATGATTTTCGATCATAGCCATCGGGGAATTTGAGTCATTATTTTTTGATTTACTGATTTTCTCCCCAGGCTTTGCCAGCACAAACCCACTAATCATAATATCCTTCCAAGGGATTTCTCCCGTATGATACAAGCTCTTGACAATGGTATAAAACGCCCAGGTCCGAATAATTTCATGCGCTTGATTTCTCATTCCCATTGGCAGTATTTCTTGTGTAATATCCTCTTTTTCACCATACTTCGCATTGATCAATGGAGTTAGTGAAGATGTTGCCCATGTATCAAGCACTGCATCCTCCGGAGTAAATTCATTCCATCCGCAATCACAGGCTTTTTGGGGCCTGGCTTCCAATGGGTTTACCGGAAGCTGTTCTTCCTCCGCATAAATCGGTGCTTTGCATTTCTTACAATACCAAACCGGAAAAGGTACCCCAAAATATCTTTGCCTGGAAATACACCAATCCCATCTCAGATTTTCCACCCAGAGCTTATAACGGTTCTTCATATGCGCCGGATGCCAATTTATTTCATCTGCTGCTTTTAGGAATTTTTCTTTTTCAGATAATACATCGATATACCATTGATTCGATGGAATTATTTCTACATCCGTACCGCACCGTTCATGTACTGCAATAGCATGAATCATATTCTCCTGCTTAACCAGCAATCCTTTTTCCCTTAGTTCTTCAATAATGATCTCTCTTGCGTTTTTGATTCTCATCCCGCCAATATACGGTACATCCCTATTTATTATCCCGTTTGGCATAATGATTTCTTTATAGGGCAGATTGTGCTTCCTGAACCATTCCATGTCCGCCGAATCCCCGAAGGTAGCACACATAACGGCACCTGTGCCCTTTTCCATAGAGACCGATTCATCTGCTATAATCGGGATTTCAAAGTGATACAGTGGAACTGCAGCTTTCTTTCCAATATATTCTTTATATCTTACATCCTGTGGATGAACAAAAATGCATACGCATCCGCATAACAGTTCCGGCCTCGTTGTAGCAATCAGTAAATTTCCCAGTGACGTATTAAAATTCAAATAGTTAAATGTTGTTTCACAATCTTTTGTCTCTAATTCGGCTTGAGCGATCGAGGTCTGGCATCCGGTGCACCATAAAACCGGTGATTCCTTTAAATACGCCTTATTCATTTTTACCAGCTCCAAAAATGATTTCTGCGATATTTTTTGTGACAGGGTGGACACTGTTTGATACTGAAGAGTCCAATCAACACTAAAACCCAGCCGCTTCCATAAATCCTTAAAGCCATTTTCATATTTTTCAATCGTTCGTATACATCGATTGCGAAACTCACTTCTGGATAATTCACCGGCATGTATCTTCTCATCCTTTTCGACAAGCCTTTCCGTCGGAAGGCCGTTATCATCAAAACCAAAAGGATAAAATACATCAAAGCCCTGCATACGCTTAAACCTGGCTATCATCTCAGCCTGTGTATAGGAAAAGACATGACCGATATGAAGCTGTCCGCTTACCGTTGGCGGCGGAGTATCAATGGAAAATATTTTTCTTTCTTTCCCATTTCTATATTTGTAGATATCATTCTCCTCCCACATCTTTTCTAATTCCATTTCTGTCTTATTAAAATCATACTTCTTATCCATGATGGATACCTCCGGTAAATAATATTACTAAACAGACAAAAAAAGTCGCCCTAAGCTAATGCTTAGGGCGAACTAACGTGTCCGTGGTACCACCTAAATTCAGAAATATTTCTGCTCTCATTACAATACGGGAAAAGCATATTACGCTTCCGATATTGCTTCCCTTGGTAACGGTGGGAAACTCCGTTGGAGTCTACTTAGAAAATTCTGTTCAATCCAAAGCTCAAAGGCTACTTCCATGCTCCCATCACGAAGATTTTCACCAACCATCTTCTCTCTGTCCATCCGGAATAGCATGTACTCCTCCTCGTCAACGCTTTTGCCTGTGTTTGTTATTATTATTCTAGCATATTAAATTATCATGTCAACATTTTTTTATGTGTCTCATGTTAACTCATGGAAGCATCGAATAAATTGTCCGTCGCTAACTTCTCTTACCTGTGGCAATTCCTTTGAGCATCTCTCTTCAGCAACAGGACAACGGCTTTTAAACGGGCATCCTTTGCTTTCTGGAGTCCAAAAAGTAACTTCTGATTCTTTATCCTTTACTACCGGCAATTCTACAACTCCTTCTCTTTCCGGATCCGGAGCAGCTGTAACCAAAAGTTTTGTATAAGGATGCGCAGGATTGACAATAACCTTATTTACATCACCCCATTCAACCATATGCCCGGCATACAACACAATAATTCTATCAGCGAAGTATCGTGCAGTGGCTATATCATGCGTAATATAAATAAAAGATTTATTCTTCTCTTTTTTCAATTTGTTCATAAGGTTTAGAATTCCCAACCGAATTGATACGTCTAACATTGATGTAGGCTCATCCGCAAATATAACTTCTGCACCTACAGACAATATTCTTGCTAAATATGCTCTTTGTCTTTGCCCGCCAGACAGCTGATGAGGATGTTTGCTTCCTTGTTCTTCCGGCGGAACCAGCCCAACCAAAGTCAAATAGTCATCCATCTGCTTCTTCATGGTTATTTTATCGGATGGATGATATAACTTAAGTGGCCGCTCCAAATGATAATATATATTATGCAATGGATTAAGTGAGGAAAAAGGGTCTTGGAAAATCATCTGTACTTTCTGACGATAATTTCTTAAATTCTGAGCCTTTAATTTATGAATGTCATTATTTTCAAAAGTCATCGTTCCAGATGTTGGATTGTAAAATTTCATGGCGACCCTGCATATCGTAGATTTTCCACAACCTGATTCACCAACAATTGCTAATGCTTCACCTTTATACAAATCAAAAGTGATATCATTCAAGGCACGTAAAGTTTTCTTCTTAGACAGGATAGATTTTCCACCGATTTTAAAATCCATCACAACGTTATTTACACTTAATATAATTTGCTTTTCTTCTTTCATTTCACACCTCGTATAATTGATACATTGCGTTTGGTAGTTAGGTGACAACTTAATTTATATCTATCCTGCATTTAATGGATTATGGCAATAAAAGAACCCATCCTTCGTGGTGTTAATCTTCGGTTCCTTTGTAAAACAGTCCTTACATACTCTAAAACAACGCTCTTGAAATCTGCAGCCTACAGGAATAGCATTTAAATCCAATGGGGTTCCAGGTATTCCTTCCATATACTTAACTTCTCCTTTTAAAGAGGGAAATGAGTTTTTTAAACCGTAGGTATAGGGATGTTTTGGATTATGCAGAATCTTCTCAGAAGAAGCTTGTTCTACGATCTTCCCAGCGTACATAATACCTATTGTGTCGCAAAATTCCATCATCAAACTGATATCGTGTGTTATAAAAAGAATCGAGAATTTTAATTCCTTTTTCAGGTCGTAAATACACTGTAAAATATCCCTTTGTACTACAGTATCAAGTGCAGTAGTAGGTTCATCCAGAATAAGAAGCTTTGGTCTAAGCGCTAATGCCATTGCAATCACTGCTCTCTGGCGCATACCACCGGAATATTGATGAGGATAATCTTTTAATCGTTCCGCTGGGATACCTACAAAGGATAATAGTTCTTCCGCCCTCTTTTTGTATTCATTTTTATTATTGGTAATCCCATGATACTTAAATATTTCATAAAATTGTTTTTCCATTGTTACGACGGGATTCAAGGAGTTCATGGCCGATTGGAATACCATGGCTATCTCACTCCAGCGTAATTGTTGAACTTTATCTTCGGTCATAGGTACGATATCATTACCGTCAAAAATAATTTTTCCATCTGATATTAACGCCGGAGGCCTGTGCAATCTCATAAGAGAGTAAGCAATTGTACTTTTGCCACAGCCGGATTCTCCCGCTAAGCCAAAGCTTTGACCCTCTTTGATGGAAAAGCTGACATTGTCTACCGCTCTGACATGTCCCCCTTTGACAGTCACATAATCAACACTAAGTCCTTTTACCGTTAATAAATCACCCATCTCCAAGTGTTCCTCCTTCCTATTTGATGTTATTCAAGCTTATTTTTTTCATTGCTTTTGCCTGTTTTTTTTTTACTTTGTAATAAGCTCTCATGATTCTTTGTGCTTTTAATTTAGGATTTGATACTTCGTCGATGGAGAAGTTGATTAATGTAAGTCCTACACCAAATAAAACAATTCCAGCAATAGGACCTAGCAATTCCCACCATGCACCGCTTGTCAATGCTCCTGATTTATTCGCATTAAAAAGCATGATTCCCCAGGTACACGAAAGTGGATCACCGAAGCCAATGAACTCAAGAGTAGCACTAGCCGTAATAGCATAGATCAATGTGCTGACAAAAGCAGAACTTATGATAGAAAGCATGTTAGGCATAATCTCTATAAACAGGATTCTAAGCTTTGATTCTCCTAAGGTTTCAGCAGAATAGACAAACTCTCTGTTTCTCAAACTCATTGTCTGGGCACGAAGTACGCGAGCATTCCAGGGCCAGGAGGTCAGCCCAATAATAATACAAATCAGGAATGGCGATACCCCATTTATTAGCGCTGCAATTATAAGTAACAAGACTATATTAGGTATAACCATAAGAATATTTATTAATGTTGTTATTATGTTATCATACCATCCACCAAAATAGCCTGAAGTGATTCCGAAAAGGATTCCTAAAAACACGGTAAGAAAACCCGCAAATACACCTACCAGGATTGATATACGGCCTCCATACAAGGTTTGAGCGAACACATCATGACCCAATTGAGTTGTGCCTAAGATATGTGTATTTGAAGGTGCGAGGTGATATTCATCAACAAATCTATGTAGAGGATCAATATTGGTAAACAGGTTTGCCCCAATGGTAAGGAGAAGAATGATAAGTATCAGAATAGCTCCAACACTTGTTTTGGGACTATTTCTGAAAAAGCGTATTATATTACTATTCCCTATTTTTTTCATATACTCTCTGTCTCCTTTTTCAATCAGTTTCCATTCACACCTTGTCTTCGAGTTCTTGGATCCAGGATCATTATGCTAATGTCTGCAATAAAGTTAGCCGTAAGCATCACTATGGTTGTCATGAGCAGTATCCCTTGCATTAAAGGATAATCTCGTCTACTAATCGCCATGATCATAATTTGACCTAAACCAGGATAATTAAAAACCAGTTCGATTATTAATGACCCACCTAATAAAAAACCTATCTGCATTGCAAGTGATGTGACAACAGGTAAAAGCGCATTTCTCGCACCGTAACCAAACATGATCTTCCGATCAGGTACACCTTTGGCAATTCCCATAACAATATAATCTTCACCAAGCTGGTTAATCATATTTGCTCTCATGCCCATAATTCCTCCAAGGCCTGTAATAACGACTGCAAGAACAGGCAAGAATGCATGATAAGCAACATCACCTATGTATTGAAAGACATTTTCAGGATAAAAAAGCGGAGTAACCGCATAACCTCTTGGAAATATATCCGTAAAGGCAAGTGCAATGCTTAAAATAATTGCAGTTACAACTGACGGAATATTAGCCAGAATCTGCCCGCCAACAGTTAAGGTTGTATCTAATCTGCTTCCGCGTTTCCATGCAACGAGAATACCAAGCAATGTATTTATAATAAACCCGAGAATCAAGGCTGATCCCATAAGGAATACAGTCCATCTCACTCCACGTCCGGTAGCTTCCAATACCGTCTGCG
Organism: Bacillota bacterium; assembly: GCA_023437885.1. Taxonomy (GTDB): domain Bacteria; phylum Bacillota; class Clostridia; order Lachnospirales; family Lachnospiraceae; genus Mobilitalea. The sequence goes on from JAEZFH010000412.1 coordinate 9,916, forward strand.
GGAAAAAAGTAAAAGAAACTCCCCAATCACCTTTAAAAATACTTACAATATAATTAAAGAAGCTTACGAGAATAGGTGTATGGGTATCGTATCCAAATAATTTCTCTACCGCAGCTATTGTAGCATTATCGACAACTCCGCCTGATTGATAAAGGTTGGACAAGAACATCTGAACAGGATTTCCCGGCATCATGCGCGGAAGAAAAAAGTTTAAAGCCAGAGCCCCAAAGAACGCTACGATATAAAACCATAACCTTTTTAAAATGTATTTCACGTACCTCACCTCCAAGTATATGGTCTTTATAAAGCTTCAAATTTATGTTCTACTTTTATATAGTACAGTTTATTAATAGCTAAACTATCTATATATCAAGTATGGCATAAGTAAAACTTATGCCATACTTGATCGATTAATTCATTATTTTCTTACAGGCTTTAATAACATAAGCTGTAAAAGTTTTGAGTCATGTTGAACATTTGCAGGATTACATACTACATTACCTTCCGTAGCCCAACCAGTAAATCTGCTTGTGTTGTAAACAAACCAGTTTCCATTGTAGAATAATGGAACATTGATCATATTGGTTGCAAAATGCTGTTCTATCTTAGCTGTGATTGATTTTAAATCAGCATCTTTCGCAGTCGGCATGCTGGCGATTAAAGCTGTCATCTGATCATTGGCATAGTTATTCATGGTAATTGTCCACCAGGTATCTGTCTTGATTCTTGATTGATCACCAATTGTGTCAAAGTAGAATCGATACGGATCTCCGGAAATACCATATCCGCCGTAAAGAATATCATGCTTACCGGATTTCCAGCTTTCAATATACATTGCAAGGTCTATCGCTTTTGCTGTTGCATTGACGCCTGCTTTTTTAAGTCCTTCTGCAACAATTGCAGCACCATCATTCCAATCAGTCCAACCTGCGGGTGATGTGATTTCGAATGCAAGCTTGGAGCCATCCGGGTTCTCTAAGAATCCGTCTTTGTCAACATCTTTGTATCCGGCATCTACCAATAACTTTTTCGCTGCGTTAATATCGTATTTGGTATATTTAGCCAACTCAGCCTGTGCAGTTTTATCAGCGTACCCCATTAATGCCGGAGGTAAACCGGTTACCGGAGGAACATCCTTTGAAAGATATCCATATACGGCTGAATCAATGATCCCTTTTCTATCAACACATAATGATACTGCTCTTCTGAAATTAACATCTTTAAATGCCTTTAAGGTATCCGCATTTTCATCCATAAAGTTGAATGCAAGTCTTACACCATCGTTTTTGCCGTACCAGAATTTTCTGTTCGTGTCGCCCTGTACATAGTTCTTTTCTGCATCTGGTATAAATATATGCGCCCAGTCAACAGCTCCCGTTTGAAGCAAGGAAAGTGCTGCTTGATTGCCATTAAATTGCGGGAAACGAAGTTGATCAACACTGATACTTTTCGCATTCCAATAGTGTGGATTTCTATCAAGTACAATCATTTCAGGTTTAAATGACTTAACCTTTGAGAATGCGCCTGTCACTACAGGGTTTTTGTCCACATAGGTTGCAGGATCTTTAACCTTTGAATAAACATGTTCCGGCAGCATCCAGCGCTGGAAGAATAAACTATTACGTACAAAACGGTTCGCTACATTCATGACAATTTTAACTTTATAATCGTCAACTACTGTCACAGAAGCAATTCTTCCCTTTACACCATTGTGATCCCAGTCACCATTTCTGTCTATCTCCGGATGTGTTTTGGTATAGTTGAAGGTAAATGCAACATCCTTTGCAGTAAAATCTTTACCATCGCTCCATTTAACACCCTTTCGTACATATACAGTCAGAGTTTTAAAGTCAGGTTCAGAAACAATCTTTTCAGCAAGCCATGGGGGTTCCTTATTATTGTTGAAGCTATCAAAAATAACTAATGGCTCAAACATAAATCCCAAAGAAGCGTGTAAAGCATTGTTAATAAGCGGATTAAAGTTTCTTACCCAACCATTACTTTCCTGTGACATAACTGTAAGAAAAGCAGGTTTTTTTGCTGCGCTCGCCGTTGTATTCGTTGTAAAAACGTTCAGGGATAGTGTTAGCGCAACTACTAACATTATTGAGATTAGTTTTTTGATTTTCAAAGCTTATCCTCCTTTTAAAAATAATATTTTATCACAGAATAAGTATATTGCTTGGCTATGGTAATAATTACACTTTTTTTAATTGTTTTAAATATAAAAATCCTAAAATATAAAAGGCCAACTAAAGAGTTTTATCTCTGAAGTTGGCGGTTATTTTTTTGTTTAAGACATCTCAGGATATCTTAAAAAGCTATTGTGCGCATCTTATAAATAATTACTTTCTAAATCTCCTACGGTGTTTCTTCATTCTCCTCTTCGTACGCATCTTCCATCTTCACTGAATTTTCCATCTGGTCCTGAATGAACTTCACACGGATGACTGCCTGTAGCCAGTTTATAGAAACCTGACTGTACCTATTCTTTTCCTTGGCTACCCCAGCTATGATATGCAGTAATTCCTCTATGACAGCTTTTGTGAGATAACCACCTCTCCAATGAAAGGTTAGAACATTTCCTTTTTTGATTGCTTGCTGGCAGCGTTTTGCTACATCTTCCTGCTTGGTAAAGGAAAGCTTCTTCTCTTTATAGTAGAAATGATCACCATCGTTGCAAGCCGGAACTTTGTATATCACAGGCTCATGGTCCCTGAATATGCTCTTATCATCCAAATTAAAATAATCATATCTCACTTCTTTTTTCCCTAATGAATTATCAAAGGTAGCATCCAGATGATTCCAAACTCCATTGATC
>JAEZFH010000466.1 GCA_023437885.1 Bacillota bacterium
CAATAAGTCCCTGTCGCCGGAGATCAGCGCCCCCACATCCCCCGCCTGCTCTGCCCGAGTTGCCAGAGTTCCCAGAATATCATCGGCCTCATAACCCGGCTTCTCCAAAATAGGAACTCTCATCGCCCTCAGAACCTCTTTCATCACAGGGACCTGCTCCCGAAGTTCCTCCGGCATTCCCTTTCTCGTCCCCTTATACTCGGTAAACATTTCATGACGGAAGGTCGGATGATGGGTATCAAAGGCAACCGACAGATAGTCCGGCTTCTCCTCCTCCAATATCTTAAACATAATATTAATAAAGCCCAAGACCGCATTCGTATGCTCCCCTTTGGAGGTAGTCATATCCGGCAATCCGTAAAATGCCCGGTTAAGTATGCTGTGCCCGTCAATCAATACAATCTTCTTATTCATAGTAACCTCCATCTGCCGCTGCAGCGGCATCTAAAAATCATCTGTTCCCGTCATCGGATAGGTAATCTCTTCTATTCCCTCTTGCTTACGGAAATAGGACAGGCTCCGACGGTACCGGCAACAATCCATTCTCTTCAAGATATTCCCGCAATAGACCCTCATAATAATCGTTTCGCCCTGCACGGAAGGAATAACGCATTCGAAAATCGCTCTCCGTGACGGTTCTCTCCTCCATGCTTGTATTAGCATAACCGAAACTAATAATAAATGCCAGTAGTAAAATTGTTATTATCAGAATGACTTTCTTGCGATAATATGTAAACTTCGCATGAAATATTCTCTCCCTGGTCCGATTCAGCTTCTGGTCCAGCTCCAATCCAAAATCCGAGGACAAATTCTTATCCTCATCCAACTGCTTCATCGCTGTCAGCAGAGCATAATATACCTCCAGCTCTTCCCTGCATGCCGGACAGGCTCCGATATGGTCCACAAATTCCTCCAGCTCCTTTAACCGCAGCTTGTTATTGATAAATGGCGTGATCATACTTTGGGCCTTATTACAGGTCATATTCATCCACTCCTTGCTTTGCAGAGAACTACATTTTTGATTACAGGCAGGTCTGATTTTATTTTTATAAATTATTTCATACTTGAAATGAATTATAGAATTAATTGTGTTAAAACATTCCCCATGCTTGCAGATGCGATAGAATGACAAATGCAGCAGACTCGAAAAATCTCCAAGTAAAGCTTGTGATCTTTTTACAATATTTCAAACAAACACTTCATTAGTATTTTACAGCATTTGAGCGGATATTACAACTCGTCAGTAAATCAATCGCTTTTTATTTCCGGGCATCCTTTGATTTTTATCTCTAAATATCTGTTCTTCTGAGTGAACTAATTAGCTTTGTAATTATAATACCACGCTCTGCCATATAGAAAAAGACATAACATCTTTTGGCGGGGATGGTATGTCTTTTTTGACTAATAAGGGTAATATTGATACAATTTCACCCTATTTTCTTAAAATACGCATCTGCAAATTGTCCTGTCTGTCCTGCTGCGATGCCTTAGGTTTCCATATAGAAGATCCTGGAGGGATCCTTTGTCGATAAGTTTTCCAAAAATTCTTTTACATCGGACACTGATACCGTTCTTTTCCTATACTGTTCTTTCCATACTCAATTGCTTCGACCGGACATTTGCAGATACAAGCCATACAGTGAGTGCAATTATTATCCCAGACAGGTTTGTTTTCTCTTAGATGAATATTATTTAATGGACATTCCTTCTCGCATTTACCACATCCGATACATTTATCATTTACATTAAATTTATCTGCCTTCACAATAAACGGATAAAATACCGTATTAATGAAAGAGCTGTTGAAGCGATCAGATAAATGCAATTCTCTTTCCAGGAGCTTTTCTCCCTGTTTCATATTTTTGGCTATATTTTCAATCTTTGGAATCGCTTCGTGAATAATATTTTTTGATGTTTCACTATCTGGTGCTTTGTACAATGCGATATAATTCTCAGGCATTACAATCTCAGCAGTACCCATATACTCAAAACTTTTTTGCCTGCAGATCCGACTGGTATATTTTCCGGCATTTCCAATACTGTCTCCGCAACTCATAACAAAATAAGCTTTCCTTGCCCCAGGGAAATCTACTTTTAATATCCATTCCTCCACAATTTTAGGAATTCTCCACGCATAGGTTGGTACGACAAAAATAAGAATTTCTTCCTCCTTTATTTCTGTCAGGTCATTTTTCTTAATTTTATCATTGATGGAAATCAATCGATCTCCTGTCACACTTGCTATTATCTTTGCAATAAAGCGACTATTCCCGGTTCCTGTAAAATACAAAATCATATAGCTCCCCCTTATCTATTCGCCCTCACCTTTATATGGCAGCATTTTCATTATCTTCTCTATATCTGCAATCAAAGACGCTAATTGCTTTATTTCATTATCATCCGGATCGAGATAATAATAAATACATGTACCTTCTTTTCTTGATTTTACTAACCCTGCCTCTTTTAAAATCTGCATATGATGCGAAACAGCCGGTCTTGAAAGACTGGTTCTCTCTGCAATATCAATTACACGGCTTCCATATAACGGGCTTTCAATCATAACGCAAAGTAAATGTTGTCTGTTTTCATCACCTACTGCATTCAATACCTTGCGACAACTTTTAAATTCTTCTTCCAACTTTTGGCTTGCCTCACATAAAGTATTCATATGCTTCCTCCTTTCACTTTAAATGATTAAGTGTTTAAACAGAGTATAACACAATATTTTGCAAAATGCTTATCTGTAAAGAAAATCGAGATGGATCGATTCCAAAAAAAATATAAACAGACTTGATCGTTATCCATATAACCGTCAAGTCTGTTTCGTTTGTTATCTATTCAATACTTCTATTATCCTCGAAACTCAATTAAACTGGACGCCCTTTTGGCTTAGAAGCCCTCCCATTCAAAAGCATAAAAAATGAGATGTCCCCAACGTTTTGTTTGGGATATCTCATTTTTACATCGTGATAATGGTAGAAAATCACTTTCTGCCATATAGGGATATTGCCTATGGCTTGACCGTCAAATCCGGAATTTATCGCACTATCAATATTGAGCAAAAAACGATTTCAACAAATCAACATAAATCTTAGGATGCACTAAACTCAGTTCGCCATGCTTCATGTTCGGTGCTATATAAAGCTCGCTGCTGTCGATTGCTTGATGCAACCGTTGGGCAGATTTTCTCATAACTCCGATTTCATTTTCTCCGACAATAACCAGTACTTTTGATTTCGTATCCGAAAGACCGCTTTTTAAGCTATAACTGCCGTTGCTCAATGTAATATTGATCAGCGATTGCTTTGATATTTTCTGACTGTCCTGATAGTACTTCTCAAACATATCATCAGGGACACTAAGCGTTTTTGCCTGTAATTTGGAGAACCACCTTCTCTTAACTAGTCCATACATAAGTTTGTATACCGGAACTGTCATAGCCGCAGTTCCTTTTATTGGATACACCAGGGCACTTTCAATCACGGCATATTGTGCTATGTCCGCTCTTCGGGACAGAACCTCTGTTATTATTTGCGCACCGATCGACAATCCACCAACTGCGAATACTTTACCATTATAGTTTGTATCAATATATTCGATAAGTTTTTCAGCAGAATCCTGGATACTTACAAATTCCTCATCGCCATTCTCACCATGACCATCAATGATAGGTGTGATTATATGAAATTCAGATTGCAGATGTTCAACGACACTTTGCAAGGACCAAGAAGAAAGGCCGCCGCCATGCAACAAGATAATTGCAGGCATTTGTTTGTTTGCGGTTTCTTTGAATATCATTTTTAATGTCCTTTCTTAGATTATAACTCTCTAACTCTCCCCGACAACTTACCGTTCTCCGTGCGAGTGAATATACCTTGAAGTTATAATATCACGCTTTAATGAAATCGAGAAGGTGTTTTGCTCATTCGCTTGCTTTGAAATTACATTTTTGTAACTGATATTTTTCAGCAACTTCAGTTGAGCTGATTGGGTAGTCACCGACCATAACAAAGCCAACTTTTTCAAGAACCCGTTTTGAAGCTGTATTTTGGGGAGCAACCGTTGCGATATAGACGTTATGACGGTAGGTCTCAAACAAAAAATTAAGTACCGACCGAGCCGCTTCCGTAGCATAGCCTTTTCCCCAGCAATCCTTGCAATAACCAAATAAGAACTCACAACCGTACAGTTGCTCCGAATATCGAAAACCGCAATATCCCAGATAGCTGCCACTCTCTTTTTCAATAACCGCAAATTCGGCACCCTGCGGTGAGAATTCCTCGAGACACTCCTGTTCAAACAATGCAAGACGCTGTTGATAGCTGAGTCTTGTCACTCCTCCAGTATATTTTTTAGCGATCGGGTCGTTAAGCATCTGCCAAAAACGCATGAAGTCTTGGTTGATTGGTTTACGGAAAACAAGCCTTTCTGTTTCAAAAATCATGGATATACCTCACAGAGAAAATAATTAAATGTTCCTATTCCAGCTTATCTACTTAATTACATAAATTTGAATCCACAATATCATACTTTAGCATATAAGAAAAGACATAAACTTCCATTCACGGAAATTATGTCTTTTTTGGCAGGGTTAGGAGCCTCCTACATTTGCTATAGTTTTCAAAAATTCTATCAATCTGGCTGGATTCGCTACTCGATTAAGCTTATATGCACCTAAATCCCTACAACTGCCATCTGTGCGAGTACCTTTTCGGTTCTTGCCTCCATATCCTCTCCGTTAAATTTTTGCAGCGGAAGCTCGGAGACGATACTTCCGTCTTTCGTGAATAAAATTCTGTCGGCGTGGGCGGCAATCTTCGCGTCGTGGGTTACAAGCAGAATCGAGGTGCCTTCCCTGTTGATGCCCACCAGCAGCCCCATGATTTCCTCGGCCGATTTGGAATTAAGCGCACCTGTCGGCTCGTCGGCAAAAAGGATTTCCGGCTCGTTTATCAGTGCGCGGCAGATACCGGCCCGCTGAAGTTGTCCGCCCGATAGTTCGGTGGTATCCCTGTTTTCAAGCCCATCAATTCCTGTTTTTTGCATCAGTGCCTTTGCCCTTTGCCCCAGCGCCACTGTATCCTTCTTGCCGTCCCGAACGGCGGGGAGGAGGATGTTATCCAAGAGGTTCAGATTCTTCAGCATAGTGGGCTGCTGAAAGATAAAGCCCATTTTCGTCCGGCGTACATCCGCAAGCTCATTTTCTCGGAGTTTAGAAAGCTCCGTATCGCCGAATTTCACTGACCCGTCCGATATATCATCCATACCAGAAAGCGCAAACAGCAGGGTGGATTTTCCAGAGCCTGACGGGCCCATAACGGCGACAAGTTCACCTTTTGTGATTTCAACATTTACCCTGTCAAGCGCCTTTGCTTGTTCAACGCCCTTTCCAAAGATTTTTACGATGTTTTTTCCGGTAACAATGTTTTCCATGACCTATGCCTCCTTAATGTGTTCAGAAATTTTGAGCGGGCGAATGTCCGATACGCCCAGCAATGTGGCGATATACACACTTGCTGCAATCAACAGTGGGGAAACCAAGTAGGCGAAGAACGGATCGACAACAAAGTTGATAGCGGTCGCGCCAAATGCGGATACAAACGCAACGCCAACATACTCGCCGAGCGTGTTAGCCATAATCGTTCCGATGACAACGCCCAGCGCCAGCACAATAACGGAGCGTGTCAGATATTGCCTGCGAATACCCTCGCTTGCGAAGCCTATTGATTTCAGAATCGCGATGGAATAGCGGTCTTTGGCCACCAGCATCTTCATAAACAGCACCGTGACCAGTACGGTGAGCAGAACTGTTACCCCTATCGCTGCATAGGAAAACATCTTAACCGAGCTTATTACCTGGCCGAACATCTGGTTGATAATTTCCTCAACGCCATAGACTTTAGCGAAAGGGAATTGCTCCTTATGCTGCGCTATGATTGCTTCAGCCTCTGCACCCGCGCGGAAAGTAATCGGGATACTGACCGATAAAATATCCCCGGAATTGGTTTCAAAAATAGCTTGCGCCGTCCTACCGCCGCTGGTAATGTCAGAGTAAACCCCGCTGACCGTCAGCCGCTTCTCAGCGCCGTCAACTGTTAAAGCAATTTCATCACCGCAGCATGTGTATGTTAATTATCTATTTCTGTGGAGGAGGGCAAATAAAAAACCCCGCCGTCTTCCGGAGTGAAACGGATGGCGACAGGGCAAATCTGTTGTGGGTGCATTATTATACGTTTCCTATGAACGGGTGCATAAACACACGTTTAGGACCAAACAGGCCCGGAAAAATCTCTCTCAAAAACGCTCTTGAAATATCGCCGGACAGCAGAAAATCCCTTGATATCAAGGGATTTTCTGATCGTGTACGTTGTATCGGATACAACGTACAAATATGCTGCGGATGGAGGGACTCGAACCCTCACACACTCACATGTGGCAGATTTTGAGTCTGCTGCGTCTGCCATTCCGCCACATCCGCTTATTTTACAGTATTTTTTCAGGTATCACATAAATCATTACTTATCATGATCTACCGGATTACTACGACTTAGACAGTATATATCATGAATAAAAAGATGTCAAGTAGCTACAGATAAAATTGTGAAATTAAATTGACAATTGACAGTATTCGCCCAGGCGTTACTCCTTCCTGCTGATTTTTTACGGCTTTTGCAGAAGCGATTGAAAACATAAAAAATCAAATAAAACATATGATTAATATAAGTAACAAACAGTTATCCGGGGAGGCCCTAAGTATGGACTTTCAACAAAGCAAAACCTATCAAAATCTGCAAAGTGCTTTTGAATATGAATTACAGTCCCAGGCCAAATATGATATATTCGGTGTAAAAGCAAGTAAGGAGATATTGTTAGGAATCAGTTTTACCTTTGAAACCGTATCAAGAAACAATCGATTTATCGCTGAAAGATTACGTAATATTATCAACGGCGGGGAATTGAATACGGAGCAAAACTTAGAGGAAGCTACGGAAAATGAGAATTATGCGGGAAACATCATGTACCGGGATTTCTCCCGTGTTGCCCGGGAAGAGGGCTACGGAGATATTGCCGCACTGTTCAGCGGTATCGCTAATATCAAATTAAATCACCAGCTTACATTTCAAACCTACTTAGGCGAGATACGAACCAATACCCTGTTTTGTAAAAACGAAGAAAAATTATGGATCTGCTTGGGATGCGGCAATATCTTAAGCGGACTATGTGCTCCTGAAATCTGCCCGATATGTTTTTATCCGCAAGGTTACTATGAACTGTTTTTATGTATTCAATAAAATGAGGCAATTGCTTCGTTTCATAGAAAGTACCAAAATCCTTAGAGCCAATGGATCAATCTGGTTCTGGGGATTTTTCCATTTATGAGTTTCCTGGTCTGTTTTTAATGTATAATAGGTATAATAAACTCCTCTTGACATTATTACTATATAGTATTATTCTATATAGTGAAATGTAGTGACGGGATCGGTATCCGTAGGCAGGCATCCTACTCTGATGTGATAAATCATTACATTTGAGAATGAATTTATGAATGGATAAGAATATCATCACAGGAAAGGAATGATATCGTATGGAACCTATTACTAAGGATTCTGCATGTTTTTTCACACAACCGTTATTTCTCATAGGAACTTATGATGAAGACGGAACCCCTCATTTTGCCCCCATCTCCTGGATCAGTTTTACCTGGGGGCCACCCTGCTGCCTGGTTATCAGCATCAATGGCATCACAAGGAAAAAGCAGACCATGATAAATATTGAGCGCACCGGTCTCCTCTCCGCAACGATCGTAACACCGGAGCTGCTTCCTTTTGCAGAGCAATGCAATAAGGCGACAAAACGGGAGAATATCTCGCTCCCAATGGAATTTGAGCAAGGAAGGACTCTTCAGGTACCGCTTCTTAAGAATGCAAAATGGTCCTATGAATGCGAGGTTATCAATACGGTCCGTATTGGGGGCTGCGATACCCTGTTTGCTTCCTTTCAGAATGTAAATGTCCGCGAGGATATTCAAAAACTTGATTTTATCGATCTGCGGTCAATCAACCCGGTTATTTATTCTCCCAATCATTATTTTACTGTCGGAGAACATCTTGGAGCAATCGGCGATTATTCCAAATAATGCCGTACTACATAAAGCAGCAAAGCATAATATTCAATCCCATCCTAAGAGGACGCGGCGCATACGAACCAATCGGTGATGCGCCGCGTCCTTCTGAATACATGGATCTCCTGCTGTATTAACGCGGAGATACTTCCGGCAATATTGCACTCTGATAGCATTTACCGCCCAGATTAACCGCATGCTCTTCCTTCGCTTTTTTAATAATCTTCGGGTTCTCCAAAGCATCCAAAGCTGTCATGGCAATCGCTTTCCCGCCTGTCATCATTCCCTTGTGAGCGATGGAGGATTTGCCGGTAGCAACCCATTGCCAGGAATGGATTGGTGTACCGTTCGGGGCAGTGGTTACCACTACCATAGCAGTAGGTACATTCCAGCTGACATCCCCCACATCTGTAGATCCGCTCATTGGCTTTTCAGGGAAAGTAAGAGGGGCAACCAGCCGGCTGATTGAGCTTTTCGCTTCTGCTTCAACAACCGCAGGATCTGCATCCGGAAAAGCCATCCGGATCCTTTCTGCAAGCTGAAGCTTCGCAGTCTGCGGAAGCTGATCATAAAATTCCTGTGCATACTCCATTTCCTCTGCTGTATATTCCATCGGGACGAGCTGTTTTAGGTTCTCATACATCACCTTACCTAATTCCCGGTTCACTAAATAATTGGCACAGGCAGAATCAAAATCGATCTCGACTTCTGTTTCTGTCATCATGGCCGCACCCTTGGCAATTTTGACAACCCGTTCATATATTTCCATAGCCTGCTCCGTCTTAGGCGCACGTACAAAATAATAAAGCTCCGCCGTCGGCTGTACTACATTGGCGGAAGTACCTCCCGCATCCGTAAAGGCATAATGAATACGGCCTTCGTCAATGATATGCTCCCTTAAGAAGTTGACACCGATATTCATCAGCTCCGCTGCATCCAAAGCACTACGTCCATGCTCCGGCGCTGCTGCGGCATGGGCGGCACGCCCCTTGAACCGGAAATAAACCTGCAATACCGCCAGAGAGCTGTAATCCCACAAACCGGTGGAAGCCATCGGATGCCAGGTAAGCGCAATATCCGTACCTTCGAAAACACCGTCCCTGGCCATAAACGCTTTTCCGTAACCGCTTTCCTCTGCCGGGCAGCCAAAAAGACGAATCGTACCGGACATTCCTGTCTCTTCCATATAATCCTTGATACCAACCGCACCTGCAACCGCACCCGCACCCAATAAATGGTGACCGCAGCCATGTCCACTATCTCCTGCCCTAATCGGTGACGGTTCTGCCACATCGGATTTCTGACTCATGTTGCCTAACGCATCATATTCCGCAAGGATCCCAATTACCGGACCTCCCTGACCGTATTCCGCAATAAAGGCATCCTCCATGCCCGCAAGACCTCTTGTTACTATAAAGCCTTCCTCTTTCATCATTTTACAAAGCAGGTCCGCAGATTGCTTCAGGGCAAATCTGGTTTCTGCAAAGCCCCAGATCTGATCTGCGATACCAGTAAACAAATTTATTTTTTGTTCCATCAATTCTATTATACGTTCCTTCGCATTCATGCGATTCACCAAAGCCGGACTACTACCTTACCGTCATCTTCCGGCTGCAAACACAATAAGGGATATCCTTGTGTCCGCTTTCTTCCTTTCTCCAAAATTTCAGAAGCCCTCAGAACCATCCTACTCTAATTCATCGAAAAGCTCAATACCGATTTCTCTCTTCTCCGAGTAGGATTGAATAATAGCATTCATAAGCGAAACAGAGGCATACAGTTGAGTATAACTAAGGGGCTGCACCCCCGTCTGCAGCATTTTAGCAAACTCCTGAAAACCATTATAATAGGGCAAGACAGGAGAATCCAGCTCCTGTATTACTGTAGAATTGGAGCCGTTGATCATTAGATAATGCTCGGGAGCATCTTTAAGAAAATTTAGTACTATATTGTACTTTGAATACTTTACTATCGCTGATACGCTCCCGTTATTCTCCGCTGCAATTACGCTTACCGGGTCATATCCGAATATATGCAGACACATTTCACATAGATGCGGGGAATAAAAATAAAAGCCCCCATATTCGTTCATCGTGTCAGCCGGATAGTTCATGGTCCCCCCCAAGGGCTGCCCAAGGCGGGAGGTATTTTCCACAAACTGTTTGGCGAGCTTTACTCCATCCATGTAGATGCAGGTGGAACCGCCGGTAATTAAAGTATGACAGCTCTTAGCAGTATACAGCAGCCGGTAACAGTCCTCCTTACTCGCAGTAAAAGGCTTATCCATCCAGACAGGAATTCCCGCCTGTAGAAAGGGAATTGCAAAAGTAAGATGAAGATCTCCGTCACGAAGTAAAATCATAACCGCATCCACGATACCTGGCATTTCGTGAATATCCTTCACTATGACAGGAATCTGATATTTTTTTGCAATCTCTTCCGTCCGGCTTTCTTTTTCACCATAAATAGCGGTGACTTTAAAATCCGGATACAGATACTGGCCAGTGCTGCTGTCTCTATGATTTACAATGGAACAAAACGCCTGGGCATGAAAGCTGTCCGAACCCACGATACCAATTCGAATCATATGCTTCTCCTTTTCTGTTCTAAGGAAATACTAAAATAATTTGGTGTTTCTATCTTTCAAAGCTTCGTAATTGTAAGCTCTTCAAAAAATAGGCTCGGAAATTATTCTTGCTTCTTCCTTAATCGTTTGCTAATAAAGTATGAAAAAGATGCTGAAAATACCAACATTCTTGGAAAGAAGTCCAACCTGAAATTCATATAGAATCTCATGTTGAACCTCCTTCAAGTATTGTTTGTGCCAATTGCAGCGGCATGGCTGAAGTATGAGAGATATGAATTAAATGCTCCTCAATCCACACACCTTATTTTAGAGTCTGTCTGAACTTTTTGATAGAAACTGAAATGAGGGCCATTTAATCATATTTCGCTTTAAAGGCTATTCTTTTCTTGCCCCATCCTCACCTACGGTATAGCCGCTGACGGTGGTACTGACCGCCATTGTTCCGTCAATATAGAAGTAGTATGACTTGCCGCTGATTTGCACCCATTTTCCAGCCTGAAGGATACCGTTCTCATCAAAGTAGTATCTCACGCTGCTTTCATTGTGCCATCCGGTTTTCATGATACCATTGGAAGCAAAATAATATTTCTGTCCGCCGATGGCCATCCAGCCGGTGGCAGACTTGCCGTTTACATCAATATATCGCCACTGTCCCGTATCATTCTGTTTCCAGCCGTACGCCGTATCCTCGTCGATACCAAGCTCCACAAAGCGACGTAGGATAACACTGGCCTCTGCTCTGGTAACACTTCCCTGCGGGTCGAAGGGGCATGACTGCGCAGTACTATTGCCCTTGTCTTGCATAACGCCTGCCTGCTGGGTGGCTTTCACCGCATCCTTTGCGTCAGCGGTGATTCTCGCGTCATCCGAGAATGTGGCTGCCTTGATGGAAGCCGGCAGCTTAAGGCCGGTGGCCTTTGCATAGGCTGCCATCATCATTGCCATCTGCTCGCGGGTGATCTTCTGATTAGGGCCGAATTTCTTGTTGTCTTTGGCATTTGTTTCTGCAGTATTTGTTTCTGCGGTATTTATGTCTGAGACATCTATGCCTGAGACATCTATACCTAAGGCATCTATGCCTGAGGCATCTATGCCTCTGTCCTGCACGATCTTATTGTCAATGGCCCACTCAATATAGGGCATGGCAGGATCGCTGCTCTTAACGTCAGTAAAGCTGCTGATCTTATAGCTGCTCACATCCGCATCGGAAAGCTTTCCCAGCGCCATCAGAAAGTCCTTGCGCTTGATGGCACTATCCGGAGCAAATTTGTTTTTACCTGTACCGGTGATCAGCTCTCGGCTGGCTGCGAAATCAATGCTATCCTTTGCCCAATGCTTCTTGGTATCGGTGAAGGCCGGGGCAGGAGCTTTATAGCCCACGCCATAAATGGAAAGGCTATTCCTGCTGAATATAAGCCTGCCATTTGATAAGCTTGAATTTGTGAGCAGCTGCGGCTTACCCTTTTTGTCTACATATACGCCATAGAGATTCCCGGTCTTTTCTTTCGAAGATGCTTTGTAGGCAATGCCCAGTGTAACTGTGCCTTTGCCAAAATCCTTGATGTACCTGGTCTTGCCATCTTTCAGACAGCTTACCGTCAGATCGTAAACAGGCCGTTCGCCAATCAGCGCCTTTGCCACTTTGGAGAGTTTCGTAACCGGTGACGCACCGATGGTAACTGTCCCCGTCATTTGCGCATTTATCTGCTTCATCGCTGCCATATCGAAGGAGATGTTTGCCGACGGCATATTTATGTCAAAGTGCGCTACGCCTTTGCCAGTCAGAAGCTCGAAGGCTTTTTCATCCAGCTTCAGGCTGACGCTCCTGCCCTCTGTTTCAAACCCGACATTGAATGCAATGCGGATACCGTCTGCTTTTATCCCCCTGCTTTCTGCGTCTTTGATCGCTGCATCAATCTGCTCCTTGACCTGAGTCTCGGTGATGGTGACGGAAGCAACGCCGTCTTGATCCACCGCGGCAGTCAGATTTGCGGATGCGGTGGCGGGTTGATCCGCCTTATTGTCAGTGGAAGTACCTGGTGTGGAAGGCGTGCTGCTGCCACCGGTACCGCCTGTCTCTCCTCCGGGATTGACTGGATCGGAGATGGTAACATAGACAGCCTTAATCAGAGTGGATTGATTGGCCATGGTAAAGGTAGTGTTCGGGCTGGTATCGCTTTCCAGCTGTCCACTGCCGAATACGATGTTCCAACGGTCAAACCGCATGCCGGCCGGGGCAGGATCGGCGGTAATCGCTACCGTTTCTCCCTGCTCATACTCGCCGCTGCCGCTGCCGCCCTCCAGCGTCAGAGCATATTTTTCCACCAAGCCGGCCAGCTTGACATCATCATAGTATACGCCGGTTGATGTAAAGTATTTGCTCATGCCCAGCCAAATCCGCATACAAGCCGCACCCTCCGGTACCGGCACGGTTGCTTTCACCTCGCGCCAATCATTGCTTGTGCTCTGGACATGGATAATGTTCACGCCATCCTGGTCCTGCCCCACCTGCTGGCCATCCGCATCATAATAGCGCATCATCAAGGTAGCCTTTCCATCGGGCAGCAGCATGCTAACGCTGGCTGCATGTGATTTTGCACCCGGCACCAATGCAATCGGGTCGGAGATCAGGAATATATTTTCCGTTGTTGAACCGTCGACAAGCTTCAGGCTGGATTCCCCTGCATACTTGCGCTCACCGGTGATTTGATAGGAGCAGGCCGTCCATGGGCCGCCCCAGGCTGTCCAGCCAGGAATTACGCTGATGTTCTCCTCCAATGATGCATTCGGAATGCTAAGTAACACCGGCACGCCTGCGCCTGCTGTTGCTGCTTTAAAGGAGAGGTTGGTAAAATAGATACTGTCTGCCATATAGAAGGGGGACATACCAATCCATACCTCGGCACTCACTGCACCGGCCGGTGCAATACTGGACTCAGAAAGCTGCTGCCATGCACCCTGCCCGGTCTGGTATGATTTCCCGACTTCGGGGGTAAGCCTTGTACCGGCTTGATCGTAATACCGTACATATACTGTGCAACGGTTGGGTTGACTGGTCGGCTGGTCCTTATTATCCGATCCGTTTACTGTCCCGCTGCCCATAAACAGATTAAATTTGAAATCATAGGAGGTTCCCGCAGTAACCTTCATTCTGTCACTTACCAGGAAAACACCGGCAGCCGATGATTTGTCGGTAAATTTTGCACTATCTCCTCCTGCACCTGCTTCTCCGCCCGGACCGGGTGCCTTATCCACGACGACGTCAGCCAATGCAGCGTTGGTTTGGTTATTCTTTATCCAGTTGTTTAATCCATTACTAAAGTCACCGTTCAGCAGCAACTCACCGTTGGGCACAACCGAGGTGTTCGTCATCGCGAATGCGTCATAATATGCGCTGCCTTCGCTCTGTGCCACG
>JAEZFH010000482.1 GCA_023437885.1 Bacillota bacterium
TTCAGAGGCTTCGTATAGATGCATTTTAATATAAAAAATAAAATGTTGGAAGTATGTATATTGACACACCCCAACATTTATTATAGAACCGTTATTTGGAGCAGGCTGGTTTTTATTAAACAGAAGCGAGTTGGCAAAGGGATTCCTTTGCTGTTTGGCGCAGCAGCCGTATTCGGGTAATTGCATCCGGAGCCTCGTCGGAAAAATGATATGAATAATAAGCAGTAATAAGTAATATAATATTATAAATACTATATTGCAATATATAATAGTTAGTGATATAATGTACCAAAAGATAAAGCAAACAAATCAACAGTAACAGCTTTCCATACGGAGTATTGCATATTCGCTGCTCCAAGCGGAAGAGACCGGCTTGCAAGTCAAGCAGAAAGGAGTTGACATATGAATGCACAATTCAAAAAGGGAGTATTAGAATTATGTGTACTTTCAAAGTTGGTGGAAGCAGACCGTTACGGATACGAATTAACGGACGCGATATCAAAGCAGATGGTAATATCAACAGGAACCCTGTATCTTATTCTAAAACGCCTCAAGGACGATGCTTATGTAGAAACTTATTTAGTGGAATCCGGGGAGGGTCCTGCCAGAAAATATTATCATCTGACAGACAAGGGAAGAGCACATCAGACATTGCAGAAAAAAGAATGGCTGGATTTTGTAAAGGCTGTTCAGGATATTATAGAATAGGAGGATGGGTATGAACAAGCTGGAATATTTAAGTTCACTGAAAGAAGCGTTAAAGGATACGGACGAAAGTGTAATGGAAGAAATTATATCGGATTATGAAGAACATTTTCAGGTCGGTATGGAAAACGGGAAAAGCGAAGAACAAATCTGTGAAGAGCTTGGAGCAATTAATGACCTGGTTGAGGAAATCAAAGAGGTCTATCAAACAGACAATAAGGAAGAGAAAAAAGCAGAAGATGACCAGTCGAATGCAAAGAATAAGAGCTTTAAGGATTGGTACAGCGGCATTCACAATATAGACGGCGAGAAAATCGGTGGTGTAATTAACAGTGCCTTGGATTCAGCGGGCGATGCAATCAGTAAAATCGATGTATTCGAAATTGGGAATACATTAAAGAACACCTTGGATCAGGCAACCTCCTCCCTTAATAAGTTTGCTGACAGCTATTTTAAGAATCAGGGGATGGACCCGTTTGACTCCAACAACAGAAACTCAGAAGGATACCGGGAGAATGTATCAAAAAGCTATGGGGCATATGCAGAACCGGAAGAAGAAGGAAAAGACCATGTAAGCTATGATGCGGATATCAAACCTGCGACGGAAGATAACTCTGGTTCCCAGGCTGATACACAGAATAAAAGCTGCTGCGAGGAAGGCTTAGGCAGCGGGAAGAGCGGTGAAGAAGCGGATACGGCTGTGAAAGGGAACAACTGTGGGGAAGCAGTCAATGCAGTCGGCGGGAATGGCTCCGGAGAAGCAGCAGATACCGTTGGCGGGAATGTTTCCGGAGAAGCAGCAGATACCGCTGGCGGGAATGTTTCCGGAGAAGCGGCAGATATAGCCGGCGGAAAATCCTATGAAGAGAGTTCCAATATAGCAAAAGAGGAAAACCAGGAAGAAGCGGTAAAAGCAGCTTACGGGAATGAGGATGAAGAACCCGCAGGTAAGGAAAATGAAAATACGGGAATGAATCTGATTATCGACGGCATCTGTGCTAATATTACTTTGCAGCGGTCCGCGAACCATAAAATTAATATCGACTATGTGAATAACGGTAACGACAGGCAGAGACAGATGTACGAGTTTTATAGCTACAAGGAAGGGAATACGGTTTATGCCGGAATCCGCAGAGTTGGCAAAGCGGTATTTTTATTCAATCTGAAGCAGAATACCATTAATATCAATGCGGAAATACCCGAAAATATGAGCAGTATCAGTATCAAAACTGCCAGCGGGGACATCGAGATTGCCGATGTAGATTCGGACCGCATTACAGCATCAACGGCAAGCGGTGACATCATTGCCAATCGGATCAGCGCAACAGATTGTAAAATCAAAGCGTTCAGCGGGGATATCAATCTGGAGGACATAAACAGTATCCGGTTAAATGCCGATACGACCGGCGGTGATGTGAAGGCAAAAAACATCGATGCAAAGTTTGTTACACTAAAGAGCACCAGCGGAGATGTAAAAGCCGGTAATCTGAATGCCGACATCATTGACAGCAGTTCATTAAGCGGTGATCTGGATATTGCCGCAGTGAAGGTGAAGGAATGCAAGATCAGAAGCACCAGCGGAGATGTTTATCTTAAGGAATGCCTTATGAGCAACGCCGATGTCAGCAGCATAAGCGGCGATATAAAGCTTCCCGATATTACCGGGGACGGCTTATGTGCCTGCAGCGCAAGCGGAGATATTGAGGTTAGAGGTAGTTTGAAGCGATGCCATGCGAGCTCTAAGAGCGGAAGTGTTGAAGTAAGGTGTCTGGGAGATATTATATTGGAAGCCAGCAGCACCAGCGGAGACGTCAATGTCAAATTGAATAATGATCACAATGGCTACAGTATCCAATCCAGAACTACCTCGGGAGAATTATATATTAATTATAATAATATCCATCAGCGTAATCTGAAATCCGGAACCTATACCTATGGTAACCAGGGGAGCGAATTGGCCATAAGCTCGGTGAGCGGCGATATCCGTGTATCGGATTGATTGTAGAATAGTATATTGTAAGGGGCTGTTTCTCTGCTGGTTAATTCTAAGCAAAGAAACGGCCCCTTGGCTGGTTATTGAGTAACTATTGCGAAATCCAAAGGCGTCTAATTATAACCAACTATTTTATGCGGTACATACGGTTCTTCCATATAAGAGATTTCCTCTGAGGACAGCTTGACAGACAGGGAAGGGACCGCATCTTCGAGATGAGATATCTTTGTTGCACCGATTATGGGAATTGCTACCGGAGCTTTTTGCAGCAGCCATGCAAGAGCAATCTGGATACGAGGAACGCCGTGCTTTTTAGCGATTTCTGCAAGCCTTTCCACAACCAGCCGGTCAGCATCTGAGGTGGCGTCATATTTGCCTTTTGCAATTTGGTCCGTCTCTAAGCGTTTTGTTGTTTCCGACCAGTCCCGGGTCAACCTTCCTGATGCAAGTGGGCTGTAGGGAGTGATAGCTATCTTTTCTTCTCTGCAAAGTGGAAGCATCTCTCTTTCTTCTTCCCGGTAAATAAGGTTTAAGTGATTCTGCATTGATACAAACCGGGTCCATCCGTTTTTCTCAGCTACATGAAGCGCCTTCTGGAACTGCCATGCGTACATGGCGGAAGCACCGAGGTATCTTGCCTTGCCTGCCTTGACAACCTCATGCAGGGCCGCCATGGTTTCTTCGATCGGGGTATTGTAATCCCACCGATGGATAATATAGAGGTCCACATAATCGGTTCCAAGGCGTTTCAGGCTTTTATCAATTTCACTCATGATTGCTTTCCGGGAGAGTCCGGCTCCGTTTGGTCCGTCGTGCATTTTTCCATGCACCTTTGTCGCAATAACAATTTCGTCGCGGTTGGCATAATCCTTTAAGGCCCGGCCAAGGATTTCTTCGCTTTTCCCAATAGAATATACATTAGCGGTATCAAAGAAATTAATGCCCAAATCAAGGGCTTTTTTAATAATGGGCCGGCTGTTTTCCTCATCGAGAGCCCATTTATGGACCCATCCCTGGGGATCGCCGAAGCTCATACAGCCAAGACAAAGCCGTGATACATCCAGACCGGTGTTTCCGAGTTTTACATAATCCATATTCTTACCTCCTGACCTTTGATATTCTTATCATAGTCGATGGAGTTAAGTCCATGTCAAGCAATTTATTTGCCCATTTTTACGGAAAAGTAGATTCCAGTGGGATATTCTGCAGGAGAATGCTAAAAGGAGACCCCGGCGCTGAGTATGATATTGGCATAGGGAGAGCATTCTCCGGTGCGGACAAAGGCGATGCATTCCTCTGATTCCTTCTTGAATTCTTCATGAGAGATATAAGTAACCGGGTAATTGGCTGCTGAGACATACTGATAGAAGTTTGCATTCCGCTCCCGGCATTCTGCTGCAGCGACTCCTGCTTCCACAATGAGATTAGCCTCTATCAGCTCCAGTACGCAGCGAATTCCCGGAAGATTCTGTGTTAATGCCAGGTCAATGCAGGACATGCCCCTGGGAATAGGCAGTCCTGCATCACAGATGCATATCTTTTGTGTATGTCCGAGACTGCTTAATAAGGTGATTAACTGTGTATTTAATATATCTGAGTTTAACATAATATATAAAACCAGCCTTTCTATGTAATTCTTACACCATTATAATGCTGCAAATCTTTATTTTCAATGATAAAATGTTTTAGCAATTATATATATGAAAACTGCCTCCAATCTATTGACGTTGTGCATAATTGATGATATAACAGAATTACAAGCTAAAACGTTTTTTCAAATGAAGTATAGCAGGAGGTGGTAATTTGGTCAGGGCTACAATAAGAGATATTGCCGATAAAGCCGGTGTTTCGATTACGACGGTTTCATTGGTGCTGAATGGTAAGGAGCTTCGGATTGCATCCGCAACGAAGAAAAAGATTATTGAGATTGCCAATGAGTTAAACTATCGGCCGAACAAGCTGGCGGTTGGTCTGATTACAAAGAAAACCAATACCCTGGGCTTCATTGTTCCGGATATCAGCAACAGCTTCTTTGGTGAACTGGCAAAGGGGGCAGAGGATGAGGCTTCCAATTGCGGCTATAATATTATCCTGAGCAATACCAATGATAATCCGGACAAGGATCTGGAGTATATGGACATCCTGCTTGACCGGGGGGTGGACGGAATAATTATGGTACCATCTTCCGTAAGTGCGGGTGAAATTCTTAAAAAATGCTACCATTTAATGGAGCAGTGTCAAAAGCCCTTTATTCTGGTGGACAGAATTAAAATGGGAGACAAGTATACCAGCATCTCGATCGATCACGAGATGGGAGGATATCTGGCAACAAAATATCTGATTGAAAATGGGCATGAAAAAATAGCTTGTATCACCGGCCCTCTGGGAATGCTCAATTCCAGGCTTCGCTTTCTGGGATACAAAAAGGCGCTGGAGGCTTACAAAATCCCATTTTGCCCTATGTATGTGGAAGAAGGCAATTATCACGTGGAAGACGGAGAAGTACTGGCGGAGAAGCTTTTTAGAAATAATGTTACAGCCATCTTTGCTTTTAATGATTTAATGGCTTACGGTGTATATAAGGCAGCCCGCAAATGCGGTTACCGGATACCGGAGGATATCTCGGTGGTGGGCTTCGATGATTTATTCTACTCAGGCATTATGGAGGTTCCGCTGACCACAATCCGGCAGCCCTCCTATGAGATGGGGGAAGCCTCCGTGAGGAAAATCGCCCAGCTGCTGTCAGATACCAATGCCGCTAATGAGAGCATTCTGTATAAGCCAGAACTGGTTATACGAAATTCAGTGAAGAAATTAAATTAATGTGCATAAGAAAATGATAAAAAATAGTTTCGGAAATTATTTTTTGCTTATTCCTAAGTATTAAAAATTGGAGATTACTATGAAAGTAAAAAGAAAAAAAATTAATTATACTTTGCTTTGTATGGCGCTTTCCGGATTGATTTTCCTTATCCTGTTTAATTACCTTCCGATGTTTGGAATTGTGATCGGTTTTAAGGATATGGATTATGTCCTTAATATTAAAAAGGCGCTTAAAACCTCGGAGTTTGTCGGTTTGCAGAATTTTGTTGCCTTTCTGAAGGATAAGGAATTTATGAATATTATGATCAACACGCTGGGCTTAAATCTGCTGCAGCTGCTGATTACCTTCCCGGTACCGGTTCTGTTTGCGATTTTATTAAATGAGCTCAAGCTTCCCAGGTTCAAAAAAACCGTACAGACCGTTACTTACTTTCCTTATTTTATATCCTGGGTTGTTTTTGGAGGCATTATTCTGGGCATGATATCTCCGGAGGGCGGTGTGGTGAACCAGCTGCTGGTGTCGCTTCATATCATTGACAATCCCATAGCCTTCAACTCCAATCCGGCCTATTTCTGGGGAATTGTTATTATCAGCTCCTTAATCAAGGGCCTGGGCTGGGGAGCAATCATCTATATCGCAGCGATTGCCGGAATAGACCAGTCCTTATTTGATGCGGCAAGGGTGGACGGAGCCAACCGGTGGCATAAAAATATGTATATTACAATTCCCTGCATCGCGGGAACCATCGTGGTTATGCTGCTATTATCCATAAGCGGGCTGCTCTCTTCGAATTTCGACCAGATATACATCCTTCAAAACCCGCTAAATCTTACCAGAAGTGAAGTACTGGATACCTATATATATAAGATCGGTATTTCCCAGAGGAGATACTCCTTTACAACGGCCATCGGATTATTTAAATCCTTTATCTCCATGGTACTGCTCTCTTCGGGACATTTGCTGTCAAAAAAATTATTCGGAAGAGGATTGTTTTAACGTATTTGGATTGTGCTTGGCGCAAAAGATGTGCTCAGAAATGTGTGTTTTCTGGAAATATGCATACACAGGAATATAAATACAAGAATATGCATGCACAAAATTGTGCAAACGAAGGAATGGAGGTAATTATGAAACTAAGTGCAAAGCTGCGTGGTTGGAATTTTTTCGACTATCTCAATATACTGATCATGCTTGCGATCCTGATCGTTTCCCTGTATCCGTTTGTATTTGTAGTGGCGGGAGCCTTCAATGAAGGCAGCGATTATATGAGAGGAGGAATCTATTTCTTTCCCAGAAAATTTTCTTTGGATAATTTCGTAATGGTTTTCAATGATAAGCGCCTGGGCATCGGATTTATGAATACCATTGGAAGAACCCTGATCGGTACGGTAACCGGAACCCTGTTTACCGCCACTGTGGCCTACGGTATGTCAAGAAAGGATCTGCCCTGCAGAAATCTGTTCTACTGGCTCAGTATATTTACCATGTTTTTCGGCGGCGGGCTGGTTCCGTATTATCTGGTTTTGAAATCCATGAATTTGATTAACAGCTTCTGGGTATATATCATTCCCCAGATGTACTCCGTCTTCAATATGATTATCTTTGTGAACTTCTTTAAGGAAATACCCGAGGAAATCCACGAAGCGGGACGGATTGACGGAGCAAAAGAATTCCAGATTTTTTATAAGCTGTATCTTCCTTTATCCATACCGGTAATCACCACCATCGGCATGTGGGTCGGAGTAGGGCATTGGAATTCCTTTTTTGACTCCATGGTATTTACCTCGGATGTCAATCTTCAGACACTGCAGCTATTCCTGGTCAAGCTGATCAAGGAAGCTTCCATGGCTCAGGGAGAAGCCGCCACCAAGGTACCCTCACAGGTGCTGAAGACAGTAAGTATCGCAACCATACGTTATGCGGCAATTGTAATAAGCACGGTACCGGTATTCATTATCTATCCGTTAGTGCAGAAGCATCTTGCAAAGGGTGTGATCATTGGCGCAGTCAAGGGGTAACCCGGGGCGCATTATTTTGTACCTATATGCTAAAACCTTTTAGCGTATAATATATATTTTAAAGGAGGAAAAGCAATGAAAAAAATTAAGAAGGTATTGTGTTATGTATTGGCGATTATGATTATTTCATCAGCATTTGCCGGCTGCTCATCAAATAAGGGCAGCAAGGGCACTGATAACAATGACAATGATCAGACGGTTACCGAGAAGCCGGAGGATTCAAAGGAAACCGGAGAACAGGCCGGCGGACCGGAAGAAATCGTAGAGGTGGACTGGTATGTGGATTTACCCTGGTGGACCTGGAATGGTACGGGCTTTGGTGAGGATCTGACCTCCAAGCTTATTCTGGAGAAGACCGGTGTGAAGATTAATTTTATCGTTCCGGCCAGTGACGGCGGAGAGCAGTTGATGTCAATGATCGCTTCTGATTCCCTGCCGGATATTATGACAGTCGAAGGCTGGTGGTCCAGCCGGTCAAGAATGCTTACTTATCAGTTGGCTACCGAGGATTATATCTGGGCATACAATGACCTGATGGAGCAGTATGCTCCCGAAATGAAGGACGTAATCCGGCAGGATGTGTTCGACTGGTTTGCCGAGGCTGACGGCAAGACTTATCTGCTGCCCAACTATGCATATTCCAGTCAGGATCTGAAGGAGGGTGAGCAGTTAATCCCCAACGGAGCGATCACGATTCGCCAGGATCTATACGAAGCCATCGGTTCACCCGACATGTCCACACCGGAAGGCTTCCTTGCCGCCTGCGAAAAGATTAAAAATGAAGTAAAAACCTATAACGGACAGGAAATAGTACCGATCCAGCTCTATGAAAGCGTAGGCAATTCCATCCTTTGGCTGGCACAGTATTTTGCAACGCCTTATGAGGATGAGAACGGCAATTATGTATATGATTTCACACAGGAGAATTACAAAGAGGCTTTGAAATTTTTAAATACCGCATACCGTAAGGGCTTAATTTCCGATGCAAACTTCTCGGATACCCGTGACCTGGTCAATGAGAAGATCGCCAGTGGCAGAGTATTTGCGATGATTGCGGCACCCCAGGATTTTGTTCCTCAGATGCAGTCCCTGTATGATTTAGATAGCAAGGCTGTGTACAAGCCGGTGGTATTGCGCAACAGCAAGGGAGAGGACCCGGTGCTTCAGGATATCAGAGGCTTTGGATGGCTTACAACGGCAGTATCAAAGAAAACGCAATATCCGGAGCAGATTGCCAAATTATTTACGTATCTGCTCAGCGATGAGGGACAGATCGCCATGTGCTACGGCGAGGAAGGCGTAACCTTTCATTATAATGCAGACGGAACCATCAGCCTGTCAGAGGAATATGAAACAGCGATGGCTAATAACGACACAAAGAAATATGCGCTTTCTGCCATGAATTTACTGGATAACTATGCGTTCCGCCGTAAATTTGAGGTACCCCCCACAGATCCGAAGCAGCTTGCAACGGTAGATACCATTATGAAGCAGCCGCTGACCCAGTATTCCTATGATTATTCTGCTGCCGGCTTTAAGTTTGATCCGGCGGATCCCAGAAAAGAGGCTATGAATGAATTGGGAGTAAAGGTCACCACCTACAGAACCACAGCGGTAGCTAAGCTGGTAACGGCAAAGGATGAGGCAGCGTTTGAAGCAAGCTATCAGGAAGCAGTGGCGGATTTGAACGAAATGGGTATTCAGGAGCTCATTGATTATAATAACGACGGCTTCCAGGCAGCGAAACAGGCTCTTGGCATCGAGCGCAGCTGGGCTCCGCTAATTAAATAACAAAGAACTAAATTCGGAGGTATAAGGGAGATGAAAATATTAAATTTTGGCTCGCTTAACATCGATCATGTATATGAGGTACCATATTTTCTGCATCCCGGAGAGACACTATCCTCCACCAAGTATAGCAGTTTTCCAGGCGGAAAAGGGTTAAACCAATCCATTGCCATGGCCAGAGCCGGTTCTCTTGTGTACCATGCGGGAAGGATTGGACCGGATTCCGATATTTTAATCCGTGTATTACAGGAGAGTGGTGTTGACACCACTTTCCTGGATACCACAGGACAAGTAACCGGGCATGCCATTATACAGGTCGACGCACAGGGGGATAATTGCATCCTTCTGTATGGCGGCAGCAATCAGGAGATATCCAGAGACTATATTGACCGGGTATTTGACGCGCTGCAGGAGGATTATATCCTTGTACTGCAGAATGAAATCAGCAATCTGCAATACATACTAAAGAAGGCTGGGGAGAAAAAGCTCCCGGTAGCACTTAACCCGTCCCCGATTGATGAAAATCTCAAAAACATGGATTTGTCAGGGGTTACCTGGCTTATCCTGAATGAAATCGAGGGCGCTCAGTTGGGCGGAAGCGACCGGCCGGAGGAAATGACGGAAAACTTACTGAAGCGGTACCCGCAGCTGAGAATCATACTTACGCTGGGAAGCCAGGGAGCGGTTTATGAGGACCGGGAGCAGCGGTATGAACAGCCGGTGTATCCGGCCGTGGTAAAGGATACGACCGCTGCAGGAGATACCTTTACCGGCTATTTTATCAGCATGGTTGCATCGGGTAAGGATGTGAAGGAAGCGATGGAAATCGCGGCGAGAGCGGCAGCCATTGCCGTATCAAGGGAGGGTGCAAGCAGCTCAATCCCCGTAAGGGAGGAGCTTGTGTAAAGAATAAGCAAGCCGGCATGTTCTGAACTGACCCGAGGCGCGCCGAAGTGCCACGCAATGCTGGACAGGGAAGCCCAGCGATGCTCACAACGGAGAGCTGTGTCTTTGATAGAAGAGAGCCTGGAAGAGAAGCTGAAAAGCAGATTGTGCTTACACAAACGAATCGAATGGGATTGCAGATGTCCTGTGAAAGGAACCGACCGGTTCGGCTTAGCCCTGACAGACGGAAGCATGTATGATAGAAAGAGAGAAGCATATGGATAACGATAAATTATTGAGAAAATTAACGAAGCCTGCCGGGAAAATCGATGTGGTAATCGATACCGATACCTATAATGAAATCGATGACCAGTTTGCACTGTCCTATCTGATAAAATCAGAGGATAAGCTGAATCTGAAGGCGATTTATGCGGCACCGTTCTACAATGAGAGATCCTCCGGCCCCGGAGACGGCATGGAAAAAAGCTACGAGGAGATTATGAGAATCCTCCGGATTATCGGCAGAGAAGATTATTACTCCGTTACCTATAAGGGCTCGGAGACTTATCTGCCGAGTGAGTCGGAGGCGGTTGATTCGCCCGCAGCCAGGGATCTGATTGCCCGCGCAATGGAGCGGGAGGAGGAAAACCCGCTTTATGTAATCGCTATAGGCGCAATCACAAATGTAGCTTCAGCGATACTGATGGAGCCCCGGATTATTGACCGGATTGTACTTGTCTGGCTTGGAGGCAATGGGCATCACTGGCCGGACAACAAGGAATTCAACCTGTTCCAGGATGTAGCCGGTGCAAGGGTGGTATTTGGCTGCGGTGTTCCGCTGGTGCAGCTTCCCTGCGGCGGTGTGGTTTCGGAGTTTAAAACCACCGGCCCGGAATTGGAGTACTGGCTGAGGGGAAGGAATCGGCTGTGTGATTATCTGATTGATGCCACCATTCAGGAAGGGAAGAATATGGGAGTGAGCTGCTGGAGCCGGGTGATCTGGGATGTAACCGCAGTTGCATGGCTTCTGGAGGGAGATTTTATGTATGACCGCCTGGAGCATAGCCCGATACCGGAATATGATCATAGTTACCGCTTTGATGAAAGCAGGCACTTAATCCGTTACGTGTATGCGGTTAACAGGGATAAGCTGTTTGAGCATTTATTTATGACCTTAACAAAGGAATAAGCTTCACAGTTCAGCCTATGGTATGGTTCTGCGCAAAAATGACTTGGGATACCATAGGCTGAACTGCAACTAATAAACAAATATAGACGATCAGATATGAGAGGATATCGCCATGTTAAGACAGGAATTAGAGCTGGGGTATTTTAAATGGATTCATAAACCGGGAGAGGATCTTGGCGTATTTGATAATGCTTCCGATTACGATGAATGCAAGCGGAGGGTTCATTGCAATTGCACCCATGGCAGTATTGCACCCGAGCTGGTGTATAATGAAGCAACGAAAGCCTATGAGCTTGATAAAAGCCGGATGTTACAGCAATTAAATGATTTTAACAGCATGGAGAAGGGAAGAAGGCATACAATTATGACCGGAGCGGATCATAATAATGTGTATTTCCCTAATTTTATCCGGTATATTTTCAGCCGGATACCCGGCTGATCCGTGACTATTCTCTGCTGGATGTCGTTACAGAGCAGGAAATTGAGGAAGAGATCTTACTGGGGGCCAATGCCACCAGGATGATCTGGGTATATCATAAAATATCCGAACAGACTGCGGAGCAGAAGGTTCTACAGGCCGAGAAGGCTTATGAAGGCTGGTTGGGGCTTGGAGCCGATGTATCGGCACTCCGGCATTGCTATGCCCACATTCTGACCGGAGCTTATCCGGATAAAAGGTATTCCTTAGCCAATACCCTGACCGGCTCCCTGGCTGTGAAAGCGGAATACACGCGGACAGAAGAAGGACTCTATGTACGGGCAAAGGTATTCAATGCAGAGCAGGAAGAGGTATCAGGAATTTCCTTAACCTTCCGCCTTACTCCGGGGACCTTTCACAGGTATGAATTCACGGAGCGGGAAGGGGAATATTACTGTGATATTCCTGCGCAGGAGCTGCCAGCCTATTATGATGTGAAGCAGCAGAAATACCTGCCGGTCAGGGGCCGGGTCCGTATGGTAATCCATGCGGAAGGACAGGGAAGACAGGGCGGCTGTGTGATAAATGTGGAAGTATAGTGAAAACGGCAGAAAAAATGCCTTAGCAGAGATTTGATTTAATGGGGTGCTGTAAAATAGAAGTTATGGGATTGTAGTCCGACTATTTTACAGCACCCCGGAATTATATTACGGAGTAAAAGTTAAAAAGAAAATCTTCGAGACTTGGAGTAGAAGGATGAAAAAAACGAAGAATTACATAATGCGGTTAATTGGCGCCGCAGGCGCAGTGTTCTTACTGGCTGTGGCGGCAATTAATTACAGCCGGATCTGGAACAGCAAGGGTACTGCCTGGCAGGAGTGGACGGAGGAAGGTAATTACTATAATTACTGCCCCTCCTATATTGCAGCCTCCGATGCGGAGCGCTACATATATTATTGCAAAAACCAGACCGTGGGACAGATTAAGGACAGCATATATATGAGACCCGCAACAAAGACCCGGAAGACGTGGGAGTGGGGAGCGGATCAGCTTGCGTTGACGCCCGGGGAAAGCGGCTGGGACAGCATCCATGTATGTGACCCGGATGTGAAAAAGGGAAATTTTACATTCGGTGATCATACCTATACCTATGTCATGTTCTACCTGGGGAGCGACAAATCCAATAATAACCATAATCAGATCGGGGTAGCATTCTCCGACAGTCTGGAGGGGCCCTGGATAAAATGGGAGGGGAATCCGCTGATCAGCTATGGATTTGCCAGCGAGTGGGGGAAAGGCCAGCCCAGTGCCGTCT
>JAEZFH010000515.1 GCA_023437885.1 Bacillota bacterium
ACTCCATACTGGGCTGCCCGTTCGATTGCCTCCTGGTTGCTGATTGATTCTGCTGCTGTTTCCTTGCTGATGAAGGGAAGCGGCCAGTCATAAGCATAATTAGGGATTCCCATGAGTATTTTAGCAGGATCAATGACTGATACCCCGTATTCTAATACACGTCTGACCATATTGAGAGGTGCGGTGGCCATTGGTGGACCGTAAGTATATCCCCATTCATAAGTCATCAACAGCACCTTATCCGCCACAGCTCCAATCGTCGGATAATCATGCGCTTCATACAGCAATCCTACCATTTCACCCGAGGTCTTTGGTGCCAGGGCAACCATGGTAATAAAACCTTCTGCATTCAATCTTTCATTGACTGCGGTGATAAAGTTTAAGAAATTTTGTTTGTCTTCCGGTAAGATGAATTCAAAATCGATATCCAGGCCCACGTATCCTTTTGCATGCATATTGGCAACAATATTATCAATCAGATTTGCCTGTCCTTCCGGATTTAGAAACATCTCATGAGCCACCTGGCTGCTGAATGCCCCTTCTGCTGTCATCGGAGCCAGCATCATGATCGGACCAACGCCGAACTCCTTAGCGATTGCAATAAGCTCCTCATCATCGACTGGAACCAATTCCCCTGCCGGGGTAAAACCATAGGTGAATATAGACAAATAAGTCAGAAAGGGAAGGGTACGGCGTAAAACCTCACGGTCAATAAAAGGATAAGCATATCCGTTGAGCGTCAATGTATCGATTACTTCATCGCCTTCATAGGTAATAACCAACGTTTCTCCTGCGGTCAGATATTCATTCGCAGCAATCTGTGGGTTATTCTGAAGAAGTCGATTCGGAGTGACATCATATTGCTCCGATATACTGAATACGGTATCACCTGAAACCACAGTATGAACTACATCCGGAACCCGTATTCCGATGCTCTGCCCGACCACAAGCTTATCCGGATTAGGCAATTCATTTTCTATAATAATACGCTCCGGAGTCACCCCGTACTGTTCGGCTATGGAACCGAGGGTATCTCCCGCCTGAACTACATGAATTATCATACAAACCTCCCACGCTGCTGTTATGTGGCAGCTCAAAAGTCCATGGACCTTAAGTATCCCACAGGCTTTTGATTCATAAATGCTTTACAATCAGTATATGCTGTCTTAAAGTGATTGTGAAATCGGAATCGTAACGTTGCATCTATGTTCGTCTTATCGTATAATGTTAATATAAATGTTGAATAATGTCTGTAAAAGTAGCAGGCATCTGCCTTATTCCTAACCTCCATTAAAAGCCTCCGGAAAATCATCGGAAAAGGCCTTCGTATATGGTGATTTTTCGAAAATTATGAAAGTCTGTTTACAGGCTTTTTCAAGGCTTTTTAATGGAGGTTAGGATTATCCATCTCATTCCAAGGAATATGATAGGATTTTGTGAAAATGATTAAAGGAGTGATGACACACATGAATAGTTTCAAAGAGATTTCACCGGAAATGATACGAAAAAATCCATTCCAGATGATAGGCAAGGATTGGATGATGATCACAGCCGGAGATGAAAATAAGGTTAATACAATGACAGCTTCCTGGGGAGGACTCGGTGTCATGTACGGTAAAAATGCTGTATTTATTGTGGTACGTCCACAGCGCTATACCAAGGAATTTCTGGACCGGGAAGAGACCTTCTCCTTAAGCTTCCTCGGCAAGGAATACCGGAAGGAAATGAATTATCTGGGTACCGTATCCGGCCGTTATGAGGATAAGATTACAAAATGCGGTCTGACTGTGGAGCGGTATGAGGGTACTCCCTATTTCTCGGAGGCCAATCATGTTCTATTTTGCAGAAAGCTTTATGTACAGCAATTTGAGGGAGAATGTATCCTGGAAGAACGTTTTAAATCTACTTTTTATTCCAATATGGACTATCATTATATGTATATTGCAGAAGTGATCAACGCTTTTCAGGCTACCCGAAATAAGGATAAAGAGTTACAGTAATACGTATCTTTCCCATAAAAAATCACCTTCTTATTACAAAGCACTACAGGCACCGGCCTCTATTGTGCAGGATAATAAATAAGGTGATTTTATTTTGGTAATTAAAACAAATTCGTTCTATAAATTTTTGACCCATGTCCCAGCCATACCGATCCAATTCTGGCATTCCAGCTGCAAGGGCCCCTTATCGTGAATACTTCTGGTTTCCTCCGTTGCTAGGGAGAGCCCATGCCCTCCTCTTGGATAAATATGCAGCTCAAGGGGAATCTTCTTCTCGTTCAATGCCTGTGCCAAAAGAAGTGTATTCTCAACCGGCACAATCCCATCCTCAAAGGTATGCCATAAGAAGGCAGGCGGTGCAAATTCGGTCACTCGCCTCTCAAGTGACATTTCCTCAATCAGCTCATCATAACGCTCCTGTAACAGAGCACGGAAGGAATCTCTATGTGCATATTCTCCTGAGGAAATCACAGGATAGCAAAGCAGCATACCATTGGGCTGGTATTTTTCCTTTTCCGTCTGCATCCTATCTTCCAAAAACGGTTCATGCCACAGGGTTCCCAGACTGGCCGCAAGGTGTCCTCCTGCGGAGAAGCCCATTATAATAATGCGGTTACTCTTTACCTTCCACTCTCTGGAATGATCTCTGGCATAGGCCACAGATTTCGCCAGCTGTACCAAGGCTGTCGGAAATTTTGCCGGATAAACCGTATATCTGAGAATTGCGGCATGAATTCCCATTGCATTTAATTGAATCGCAATTGGCTCAGCTTCACGGTCTGATACAAACCGGTATCCGCCTCCCGGACATAGAATGACCAGCGGTCTTTCTCTTTCTATATCGATTTCGGGTGAATTATCAATAAGATAAGTTGTTAATGTAGCTTCGCATCCATCTGCATTAATATTAATCACTTCATGTATCATACTCTCTGATCCTCTCCATCCTTCTTCTCTACGCTTCTTAGGATATCTGCTCCGTCTGCCAGTTCTTGCAGACATCAACCCAACGGCTGCTGCCTGAATACTCCGTCAAATCTTCACAGGTTAGTTCAATTGCCGAATTACTGCTCCCGCAAGCGGGAAATACCGTCTCAAAGCGTTTCATTGAAATATCTGAATAAACAGGAAGATCGCAGCTTAGGGCAAAGGGACAGACCCCTCCGACAGCATGTCCCGTATACTTCACTACCTCATCCGGTGTCAGCATCTTAGCCTTCAAACCAAATTCAGTCTTAAATTTAGCATTATCAATCTTGGCATCCCCGGCTGCAATCACCAGAATCGCTCCATCCTCTGTCTTAAAGGACAGGGTTTTGGCTATTCTGCCCGGAGCTGTGCCAAGGGCATTGGCAGCCAATTCCACTGTTGCACTGGAAGAATCAAATTCAAGTATATCGTTTTCTCTTCCCAATTGTCTAAAGTATTCTCTAACTCTATCTATCGCCATGGTATTTCCTCCTTGCAATCTTAGGTCATTATGATGTCAAAATATTTCTTGGCAACCAGGTGCCCATCTCCCCGTTCTATCATCGCTATACATTTTGCATATAGATCCGGATTCAGCCCCAATTTCAGAAGTTCTTCCCTGCTCAATCCGGAGGATTTGGTTTCCCGCTTAACAGGAACATGATCGGTTGTATTTTCCCGTCCTTTTTGCTCCTGCAGCCTGGTATATGCTTCCATTTGCTCCCGCTCCCTGTGCTCAAGAATTTGTTTTTCTTCCTGAAGCTGTCTAAGCTGGGCTGACCGCTTTTGATATCTTTGCTTCTCTTCATCAATCTGCCTCTCAAGCTCCAGGCATTTTGCCGTAAAATCACATATCATCCGGCCATGAATATCAAGCATTAGCTCCTTTATCGGATAGGATTGCTGCTGATATTTAAAATGTCTCTCTTTTCCAAGGCGGTAGCTAAAACCTTTCTTTAAAGTCAGCACTTCATTTCCTGTATCCAGGAAAGCCAGATATCCCATTGAATTTTGCAGCAGGTTCTGATACCAGTCCAATTGCTTTGTATCCTTCTCCTGCCGTTTTCCCAGAATATAAACCGGCTGAATGTCTTGTACGAGATAATAATCATGTCTCAATCTATATTTTTCAAGGCTATTATTGACCAGCCGGTAATCCAAGGCTATGGAGGTCTCTGTGCCGGTGTAAAAAATAGTGCAGTACATCCCGTTATCCATACGGTGTCTGGCCAGGACACTTCCTTCGGAAAAGCTGCGCTTTACCAGGTGGTAAAGAAGCCGCTTTCCTTTCTTAAGCTCCTCCGATTCCTGTCCCCGTCCGTAATCACATTCCTCAAGATCATAATGTGCAAAATACGGCTCTTTCACCGGACCTGCAGCCAAATATACCGGCTTCCCGCATTCCATGCATAATAATCTGCGTCCGGCGGCTGCTTCCTTCCATTCCAATACCAGGTCCTCATAATAGTATCCTTCCTCGTCCTTTAAATCATAGGTACAAACCAACTTACCATGATATAAACAATTCTCCAAATCCGTCCACCTCTTCCCTGCAGCAGTCTTTTATGACACAAAAGATATAACTTCAGGCTCTTACAGTATCATAGTATATTATTGATCAAATATCAATCATTGGTTTATGATGGTATATACCCAATGATGATTATGATATATACTAATAATGAATGCGCTTTTCCCTTATTACTATATCCTAATTAGAAAAACAAACGGTTTAGGGATATTAACGACTTACATACAGCTTTGCATAACTGTAAACAGGAAAATCACATCTCTATCCGGTCCTTCAACCATTATTATTATATTTCAATTTTCAATTCGTATTTATACCTACTTAAATTCCTGTAATCCGGTCTTCAGCTCCAGTCCCCTTAGTTTGTATACCGCCCAAACCATGAGAACGGTTCTGTAATAAGGCGGGGGAAAAATCTTGACGGTATCCTTCAGAGAATCCCGCTCCAACCCTGATAAAGAGCCCTATACTAATATGATTTAGAGTAAAAACCCTGCCATAACGCATATGGCAGGGTTCATTGATAATCAGTTTATTCATAGTCCGTTTTATTGATGAATTGATTCATTCATGATCGATTTTTATTCATTATCTGTTTTATTTATGATTTGCTTCTTTCATGCTTTGATTCTTTCATGCTTTGATTCTTTCATGCTCTGATTCTTTCATGCTCTGATTCATTCATGCTCTGATTCATTTATGATTTGCTTCATTCATGATTTGCTTTTTATTGATATTTTTTAACTATCGGTAACTATTCTATCTTATATCTGAGAATATTTCATTTTAATTGCATGCTGCCTTACTAAGCCATTCTCTATTTGTAAAATTGCCATTTCAAAGAACATTAGAATAGCATCCACCACTTTAAAACACAACTCAATGATATAGTATATATCATCCTTTACCGACTTAATTGCTCTCAAGTATTCCTTGTGGGTTTTCTGAATATATAGACTGAGTTCCTCAATTGTATGGGATTTTTTATATTCATCACGCCCTCTTTGAGCTTCATCTCTTTGAATGTATTCCTTCAGAGAAAACTTTAGTTCCTTTTCATAATAAACATGTTCGGTAAAACTTCCCTCAAATATAGAATTATGCGGGAAAGTACAGTAGTCTGATAGATAATGGGTTATCACACCAAGATGCCTGGCATAATAGCCATTGATTCCTCTGTTTATATCATAATTAACTGTTACCTTCTTAATCTCATTCATTAATATTTCAAATGTCTCATCAATTGTATGTCTTTTTGTCAGAAAGGATGGTGTAAGATCCGGCAGTATACTTCCTATGTAGAATGCCTTCTTATGCTCGTGCAAATCCTGTACATTCATGTTGTTCATCAGGTACTTCGCAAGTGAAATATGCGATTTTTTCCTCAACTTATTTCCTCCTTGGGTGTTACATTAACCAGCAGAACCAAAGTGATGTTAATAATGAATATCAAAACCACCCTGTCCTAAATAATACATCATTTTCGTAATTTTCACAACAGGAATCAAGTAATTCTATTTAGCATTTTTTAGTACGTCAGACCTATATTACCAGACTGCTGCCGCTTCCTCCCGTTCCCCTGCGACAATATAGTTTTAGTTTGATCTATGCACTCTGCAACCCTCATATATATCACCATAAAGAGGGGTTATATTGCGTCCTGCAGCGGAAACTGAAATTACAGGATTACATGTGCACTCTTTCGAGCTACAATACAACATCAAATAATCGGATGATTATTTTAGCCTTAGGATAAAGTAAAATATCTCATTGTTTCTGCAAACTATAAACTGGGATAAAGAAATTAATATAATACCTACCCATTGATATCAGCTTATTTCAGCATAAAGGAAGATTGAAAAAATGACATTCACTATTGACAAATTCATATAAATAGCATACAATCTAATTGTATAAAATATATTCTAATTTGAAAGGATGGAACCATATGGATTTCTATGATTTTATCGTTAAGGATTCTGGTGGTAACGATGTATCTCTCAGCAACTATAAAGATAAATTACTCCTTATCGTTAATACAGCTACCGGTTGCGGTTTCACTCCCCAATATCAGGGATTGCAGGCACTATATGAGAGATACCAGAGTAAGGGTCTTGAAATACTTGATTTTCCCTGCAACCAATTTGCCAATCAAGCTCCGGGAACTGAAAGTGAGATCCAAAACTTCTGCACCTTAAAATACAACACTACGTTTAAGCTGTTTGCAAAAGTAAAGGTTAACGGTAAGGATGCAGAACCATTGTTTGACTATCTGAAGAAGGAAAAAGGCAGTGCCTTAGGTAACCGAATCAAATGGAACTTCACCAAGTTCTTGGTCGATCCATCCGGAAAAGTTATAAAAAGATATGCTCCCACCGATACGCCGGAGAATATCGAAAAAGATATCCAACATTTACTGAGTATAAAATAATCCGGATTATGCCATAAGCATGACATTAAACGAAACAGAAACCATAAGAAAGGATATGAAACTATGAGCATTTATGATTTTAGTGTAAAGGATAAGCGTGGTAACGATATTAGCCTTTCAGATTATAAAGGAAAGGTTTTACTCATTGTGAATACCGCTACCCAGTGCGGCTTCACTCCCCAATATGATAATCTTCAGGATTTGTACGAGAAATATGTTGACGAGGGATTTGTTATTCTTGACTTTCCCTGTAACCAGTTCGGTAATCAGGCACCGGGAACCGATGATGAGATCTACACCTTTTGCGAAGCCAATTACGGCATCTCCTTTCCTACCTTCTCTAAGATTGAGGTAAACGGCGGGAATGCTCATCCTTTATATCAATATCTGGTTAGTCAAAAGGGCTTTGCCGGCTTTGATGAAGTTCATCCGATTGCACCTAGATTAATTCCGAAGCTAACAGCAGATGATCCTGATTTCATGAATAAGCCAAGCATAAAATGGAATTTCACCAAATTCTTAATAGACCGTAAAGGTAATGTTGTTGAGCGCTTCGAACCTACAGCAGACATGTTCCTGGTTGAAGATAGAATTAAGGAATTATTGTAATCACTGCATCCCGATAGATTAATACCTCCCCCTCCACATATATGAATTAAAGTTAATCTCCCTTAGAAGGTGGAACCTCCATCTGCAATTAATAAAATGAGGAAGCAAAAAGACATTGATCTTTTTGCTTCCTCATTTTATTAATTGAAAAAATATAACGTATACATTCATTGCGTTAATCTCTGAAACATGAACAAATGCTGGAAATCAGCGAGAAGTTACTTATCATTAGAATATATAGAAAAAATAGAATTTTATATATCCACACTTCAGAATTAAATGCTATGATGTTTTTTTCAAGAGGTTGTATCTCTTGTAAATCCATTTTAATATCAAAATAATGTAAAAGTCAACTATATTTTTCAAAATTATGTAAAATTACCAAATTTTCACTTGGGTATAATGCACTATGCACATAGATTTTGTCGTTTTTCGATATACAAGCGGGGGTATGATTTAAGATAGAGTGATTTTACGGAGTAATACATAGAATGAACTGATTAATAAATAAGTTTAGAAAATCTTCAGATAATGATCTATATCATATCTTTTTCATAATTGTTTAATGAGACGTATCCTTTTCTATTATAATATCAAGAATTAATTTATAAGGTCTGACTTGAATATGCAAGGGATAATTATCGGAAAAGTGTATACAAAACATTAAATATATTTTGGGGGACTATAAATCATAATTTTAGTACCAACGAATATTGGATGAATATTCGATAGCAGAGACTATTTTCTATATTTGCTTTTTTATAGAGTAACACAGCTATTGTAAATTCAATATTACCTATAGTCTAATATAATAGTCCTTCATAGTCATTGTCATATGATTTGTCACTGTAGTAAACCAGGAAGTCTCCTGCCTTAAAGTTAAACTTAACCCCCTTATTATCAGTCTTTTCTATAATAGCTCCTTCCGTTACCAACATAGAGCAATTACCGTTATTTAAGTAATTGTCTCCATTTGCATAAGAAAGACGTTCCTTACCGTCTTCATCGATTGTGATTATATTAAAGTTTACAATAATGTAGCCATCCTTCAGCCAGAAGCTTTCCCTGTAATCAATACCATACTTCTTAAGATGGCCGGATACGTCAAAACCAGATTCCACAATATGTACTTCTGTAGGAATTTTATAGGTACCGTACCAACGTTGTGTATACTTGGAAAGCTGGTATTCATTTAACCCGGTAAATTTTTTCACATCATCAAAGGAAATCAGAGAAGTGATGCTTGAAGCATATTCCGTACCGATGAAGGTACGGAATGCCTTCAGCAATCGAAAGGAGGAATAAGAATACATAGCACTTGTCTGTCTGGAGAGCTTCGTCAATGTCATATCCTGAACCTTGGCCGTGTTGATCAACTCTTTTTCCGGTATCCGGTTATAGAGATTGCCGGTGGTTCCCTTCTTGATATTAACAAGATCCATTCCCTCTCCTACTTTAATCAGAGAATATTTCTTGTTGTTAATCTCTTCTGAATAGTAAAGGTCTACCAGCCTCCGGTTCTTTCCGTCTGCGTCCACATAATAAAAAGTCGGTATAATCTTCACGCTGCTGCCCCCGCCGTACATCTGTCCGGTAGTATCCAGCATAAACCGCACTACATACCCGGTTTTTAATACGCCATGATTTTTATATTTGGGATGGCTGCCATTGACCAAGGGAAAAGTATATTTACTCAATCTTCCGGTTTCTACTCCATATTGGTTTTTAGTTCCTACCCTGTATTAGTAAGCGTAGTTTTTATTAAAGCCCGAATGCATGGTACCATCAACAGCTCCCTCAAACAATTTTATTGGCATTGTTTCTCCTGGCCGGAACACATTCTCCCATCTGGGATAGTCCGAGATATCATAAAGCATCATGCCGTAAATCCGTCCGGAGATATCAAAGTTTACGGTAGCCGTGGCCACGTAATTATCCCGGGAAGTATTGCGTGTTGTTTCTGTCTTTCCAAGCCTGTCCTCCCCGTTTACTGCGATGGACCGGAACTGAACCGTATAAACTCCCTCCTTGATCCACATAGGGACATAAAAGCGGAAGGTATCCCTGCCCAGGACAAACCAGGTACCAGCCTTAATATATTTGTCATTCTCCTTGTTTTTATCCTGATAGGTATCCAGATAGATATCAAAGGGGAAACTTACTTCATTTCTGACCACACCGTCTTTTCTTGCTATATAGGATATAAACTCCGGATCGATGAAGGACCGGGAAAAATCTCTGCTCTGATATCCAAGGCGGTTGCTGTGAAGCAGGGTGTTGGATATCTTTACTGTGAAGTCATTCAGTGTTGTGTCCGGATCAAGTACTATCTGCACCGTTTCCGGCTCCGGTGAAAGGAGCTGCGTCCACTTATCATTGTCACCATTTACTATAGGAACACAGATCACCGGCGTGTGGATTGTAACATCATTGACCTCTGCCTGATAATTCTTCCTTTGTTGTGCGTATCCTACACTGGTGGTATGGAGCTGATAATTTACATTTCCGGTAGATGAATATACTCCATTTATTTTCTTCGCCTCAATTACCTGATTGTCAGTATAAAGAGCCTTATCTCCGACGATGGTTGAACAATGGACAAAATTAGAGACATTCGG
Source organism: Bacillota bacterium (assembly GCA_023437885.1). Lineage (GTDB taxonomy): Bacteria > Bacillota > Clostridia > Lachnospirales > Lachnospiraceae > Mobilitalea. Next base: position 10,159 of record JAEZFH010000515.1, read on the forward strand.
GGAAGCTCCTATTTTACTGCCTACAGAATTGGATAACACTACCCTTCCATCGAACTGGATATAATCACTCTTTACCCCTGCTTCCTCCGTCATGGTCAGAGCGTAGGAAGTAAGATCCATATACTCTACGGTTGGCCGGGTACTGGAAGAGGAAGTAATCGGAGCCGGTGCTGATACCGAAATACCGGCAGCCTGCGGCGGGGGACTCACATGGTCATTCACACTGGAGGAATGCCAGGTATTCAACACAGGAATGTCCGTATAGGTATGGTTGGCATTTAATGATACCTCACCATTCGGTAGTGAATAATTATATACCTTTGCATCACTTACATTGTAATACTGCAAATCCGTAATCTCCCAATAAGAATAGGCCCGCTCCACCGAGATATACTGAGTGTCGGTTACGGTGTCTGTAACTGGTTTCGGGCCTCCATATTCGGGCGGTGTTGCTGTGAAATATTTCAGCGTATACGTCATGGTTACGGGAATGACAAAAGTCCTCTTTCCCGTCCGGTTTACCAGGGTGTACCCAAGCAGATAATCTTTCGTTTTCAGGAATACATACTGGCTTTCCGTGGTGGAAATTCCTTTTTCCGATGTAAAATAAGGGCTGCCGTATTTGTCACCGTTAATCACCGCATAGGGGCTGGGGGAATCCAGGGGAAGGCTGATTGGAGCTTCCGGCTCCGGCACCGTTACTTCCCCTCCTACGGCTTTATAATATAGCCGTAAGGTTATGGTAGTCCCTGTTAAGGTTGCGGAGGGCACCGTAAAGGATATGTATTGCCCGGTTCCGGATTTGGTAGTCTTCCCGGACGAGGTTGCATAATCATAATCCCATTTATTGAGGTAGCTGAAGGATATCCCACCCACCGACCGGGGATCAATGGCTGTCTTAGATATTGATTGGTTTAGTGATACACTTTCCTTGGAAATTTCATAAATCAAAGAGCCGCTTTCCGTCACCATGATAACCCTTAGAGAAATAATTCCACTCCCGGTATTATCTCCTTCGGTATAGTAGACATTGACGGTAATTCCCCCGGTTATCTTGTCAGTTGAAGGTGCCGTAAAGCTGACCTTCTCCCCTGTCCCGTCCTTGGCAACTATGGACCCCGAAGAGGTATAAAACCACTTCCATGTCCCTACATAATCATAGCTTTTCGTACCAGATGTTATTTTGCTTTCACTGACCGTATAGGAATACTTCTCCCCACCCTTTACCGTGCCCATTGCTAGGGTCTTGATGTTTGTCCCGGTCTGCTTATTAACCGCATTCACTGTTACTACAATATTACCCGCTGTTACCTGCTGGTAATAGATTTTAACGAATAAGGTAGTTCCTGCTTTAATATTCGAGGGAATATCCGTGGAAAATGGAGTATCAACGCCGCTTAAAGTACCCGTGGAGGATGCTGTCTCTCCGTTCGTTTTGGTATAGGAAATAGAATATTTTGTTGTCCTTTTGTAGGTTTTCCCACCATATACTATGCTGCTAAAAAGCTTACTGTCCGGTTGTATGTACTTCCCACCGGCATAAATCCCGGCCGTGTCTATCTCGTCTTTAATCACTGTCCCGGCATCCTGATCCACACCGGAGAGCTTTATGGTGGCATTGGTTTTGACTTCCCGGTAATAAAGGCAGATATCCATACCTCCGAGTTTTACGGCGGTACTGCCCTTACGGAGCGTATCCGCTGTCACGCTACCGCCAATCTCCTGGGTGCCTCCGGTTATGGGCTTATTGGTCCTTTTCCGCTCAATCACCCGTTTATACAGCTCATAGTCCTTACCGCCGCTTTTGATCACAGTCTTATCCGTAGACCAGGAAAGGGTTTGTCCGGGCTTTAAGGAATCCAGTGTGATCGAATCTATCAGTTTACTTCCATCTTCCTTCAGGAATTTAAGTTCATTCGGCTGTGGTTTGGGTTTGAATTTTATAACCATGTTGTAATACTTTGAAAAGTCATTTAGCGTGTCCAGATTACTCCAGGTTTCCGCAGTCATGATACTCTTCCAGTCTCGGATATTATTGGTACGTACTCCCGTTTCTGTCTGTGTATCCGGATTGAAGTTATAAGTTTGAAACATTGCATGAAGGTATATCGGTGTATCCTCTGTGATATCCTCAAAATCATCATTGAGTTTACGCCTTATGAGTTCTTCTGATAGCGTTATTTTTGTTATAACAGTATTTCCAACCTGATAACTTTCTTTTGATCCTTCAGAAAAAGGAATATATACATTAGAACCGGCATCACTTACTGGTCCTACCCCATTATAAGTCTTTTTATGTAGGCTGGAATAATAGGTAGCCGTTGTAGGTATCCTATTCCTTGAAATATGAACACCAATGGTCCTCCACCGAATTTTTGAACTGGAGGCTGCTGCTGCTGATTTACCTATGATTGTAATAACTCCTTTATCCATAACTACATATAGAACTTCTTCACCATCCGAATTGTAGACAATATAAGGTTCAGGTTCACTTTCGCCAGCAGCCATTATATTTATGGGTGTGATTCCTATGAAAAAAAGTATGAATACGACTAAAGTAATTCGCCTACAAATTAGTAAACGTCTTTCGTACAGAATAACCCCTCCCTACTCTACTGGTACATTTAATACATCAACAAAATATGATGATGTATTAATTACAAAATAGGCTCCGTCTCCTTGATAACCATCATTTGAACCAAATCTAATATCAAATATTCCCTCTCTCCATGTACCATTTTTTAGATTATCTAATTGAGGATACTGAGCATAAATCAACTTACTATGTTTTACATTGAGGTCTTTTGCTGTAATCCTATACTTAATATAGGCTCTCATACAATATTCTCCATCGAGGTAAAGTGTAGATGGTTCTACAGCTATAATGGAACTTTCTATAATAACCTTATTTTCTTTCATGTGATCAATATAATATTTTTTTATTGCTTCAACGTAATCAATATTACTATTAACCAAACAGGAATCCACACCTTCTATCCATTTATCATCCACAGTACGATAATCCACATTGAAAATATATTGTAGATAAGTTTCTGCTTTCTTCTGCCAATCATAAAGATATTTGTCCATCTCAATGGAAAAATCCCAGCTATCGCCCCAAACATAGAATGTTGAATTCCTCATATCTACCGGAAAAATTTCATTCCTTGGATTTCTTTTTCCTTCTTTGTACTGATCTTTAAACATAAACTCAAATTTCTTCTCATAAAAATTGTTCGGGTAACTGGCCAGAATATATTCATAGCTTTTTGCGTTCTTTGGCAGCTTCGTTGTCCGGATCAGCTGACCGTCAGGGCTGATCTTAGCACGTAAGGATTTATCCTTAATCAACTTTAAGCTGGATAAGGCCCCGCTCTTTGTTGCCTTACTCTTCAGCTTCAGGTTACGATTGGTGATATAATATCCGTTGCTATATCCCTTCATAAAGCCCTTTATGTAACCTTTAGCTATATCTGTCCTCTTTGATGCGGAAACCGCCTTAATATCCGAAATACGCTTTTCTAGGACCATATTGATACGCCATTCCTCAATCGTTTCCTTGTTTACATATTCATCGGCCCGATTCAAAAGCACCAACATATCGCCCCGGGTAAGATCCTTGTCACTATTTGAGAACTCCCCGTCTTTGATGATTCCTATATTCTGCAAAGCTATCACTGCCCCTGTTTTCCCTGCCTCATACGTCAATCCTAATTCATCTGCCATAGCCTGGGCAAAAGAATTGATTGTAATATAAGCGGTTCCTGCTTCTGCCTTCCTATTGCTGCCGAATGCGGATATACTGTTTATCAATACTACTGCAATAATCACTACCCATCTGCTCTTCATCTCATATTCTCCTAGTTTCTTTATTTTCACGCCTTCTTCTATTTACACTTCTGGACTGCCAATACAAATATCCCAAAGTATCACCTCATTCAGTTCTCTCAGAACCAACAGAGGAATGATTTATTCTATAAGGCAGTCCTAAATCTACATTGCTGAAATCTCCGAAAGATCTTTTTTACACCACTCTACTTCCTATTAGTTGGATGGATCAATGAATTTCGTTCATTCTGTATTTAGTCGGTATCGACCCTGAATTTTCAGATAACCCGATTCATAATTACATAACCCTGAGCTGTATTAAAAATTTGAATATTCGTATCTATAAATATCCTTAAGTCTCTGAAGTACTTATTCAAGAAATCATATGTTTCCTATGTTTAGTTGATATAATTTAATATTATTAAAGAATGAATATTGAATAATTATTTATTATCATAATTACCATTAATTTACCCATTATTTTACCCATTAATTTGTATCTCCTTTCACATCTATTAGTGATTTAAGCATATCACATTAATTGTATGTTTCAAGAAATATATGTAAATACAATATAAATATTTCCATAGCATCTATCACGAACAGCTTATACCCCGATATTGCTCAAATACAATACTGTCCCTCCAAAAGATATTCCGGATGGCTACAAGTTGATCCAGGCAGAATAGCTTCTCACCCGAATATAGACATTCCATTGCCTGAATACTCATAATAGCCTGATCCAGACATTGGATACCTTCTTGCAGTTCCCCATTCCTATAATTTTGATATGCCACCCATACAGCCTTAACTCTGGCCGAATGAACATCACCCTTGGTATCATGTTTACTGATATATTTATCAATATCAAAATCATAACTTTCCATATTTATTTCTGTAATGTCCTTGCGAATGATACTTATGATTAAATCAAAGAAAAGTACTTCCAGTTTGATAATCTTATCTATTCCGGAACTCACCTGCTTACTTAGTTCAATTCTCTTGAGAATATTTTCTGCCCTGGAATAGGAAGTGCAATCTAAGTAATAGTATAATTCCAGCACTGTCTGGTATGCTAATATATCATTTGTCTCCTTCAGCGCCTGCATTAATATCAATGGCGCTTCACACTGTCGATAAGTTAAACCGTTTGCTAATTGTCCAGCCGTCATTAGCTGTATATTATGATAATATTTTGTGGTTTTCTCTTTCGTACAAAACAGGAAGCAAGCCATATCATTGCATACCCCTCTCGTATTAGGAATTCCATTCAAAATAAGCATTAATAATCCGCAAGCAAAACAACAGAAGAAAAATAGCCAGGCCAAATCTCCAATCGGATTAATTATCATGCCGTAGAAGCAACTTAAGGTAATTATGAAATTCATAATAATTCCGCCCAAGGTATATAAAACTGAATTTTGCATCGGAGTTTTTGGACTCATAATGCATTGACATCCAATGGAAGGAAGCTTCTTAACATGGAAATCTTTATTTTTTGTAATTGCAAAATAAAAGACCTGCAAAACAACAAACCTCCATCCAGTGGTTAATCCAGTGATTAAATGTCCAATTTCATGTGCAATGATATGTATTAGATACGATGAAACGGTAAAAAAGCATAAAAAAAATAACAGGTCCATATTAATTCCCCTCTTTATTTCCCATCAATTTTATAGATATGATCCACTCTCGGGATATTCAGAAGCTGTAAGCACAGTTCGGATTATATCTCTATGTCTGTCTTCCATTTCCTCTAATGGATTTTCTTTTAATAGGTCGATGAACTGCATTACGAGATCATAAGCCAGACTTCTTCCTGCACTCATGTACAGGTATTCCTGTACCATATGGATGGAGATAGCCTTTCGGTACGCTCTATCGGAAGCCATTGCGTCGTACATGTCAACTATACTGATTATTTTTGCATATTCAGATATGAAGCTTTCACCCTTCCCGGAACCGTATCCACTCCCATCCGATTTTTCATGGTGATCTAGAACAGCATAAACTACATTCTCCGAAAGCATTGTATCTCTTTTAAGGCTTAAAAAACCCGCAGCTGGATGGAGTTCCATAATTTTGCGCTCTTCCGATGTAAGACTGTCTTTCTTCTCAAGAATAGCTTTGGGAATAAGCAATTTACCGTAATCATGAAGAAGGCCGGCAATATAAAGTTCTTTTTGCTTGTCAAAGGCGATACCTGTCTTCATACCCAGCATTAATGACAATAATGCTGTATTGATCGAGTGATTGAATAATTCCGTACTGAAATCATATATCTCCCGTAAACACTTGACTATTTCTTGCTTATTCAACAGTGTTTCATAGATTACTTTGAAAATTTTGTCTTGTAGTTCTAATCGTTGGTTTATATTCATTCCCGCCTCCTGTTCTGAAAATACTATGATGCGCATTATGATGCGCATTATGATGTGCATTATGATGTGCATTATGATGTGCATTAT